>NZ_JVIP01000035.1:0-103662 GCF_001076435.1 Corynebacterium sp. 401_CJEI | reverse complement strand
TACACCGTGGTTGTGCACACCCCAGCCTGCGCGGCAATCTCGGCAACACTATATGAGCCGGCCATAAGCATCTCGTAGATCACGCGATGCTTATGCATCATCGAGACCTTCGGGTAGTGCGATTGGTGCTGGATCTCAATTCCGGCTTGTCGCGCCCACCGCCTGACAGTTGGTGAGGGTATCCCTAACTCACGTCCAACTGCGCTTGCTGATGCCCCGTTGGCGATGTGTTGAAGCGCAATCGGTTTGATGGCACTGTATTTCGTTCGGCGGGTTTGCTTCACTACTTCTCCTGGTCGAAAGTGGTGATGCATTCACCGCCTGAACCTACCGGCCAATTTTCTGGCCGTTTTTGACATAAACTCAGTCACTAACTTGCACTGGCCCGCCGTCGTCAGCCGTAAGGGCATCGCCCCGCCGCCGCCAGCCATAAGAAAACGCCCGCCGAGTGCCTGAGCACTCCTACGGGCGTTTCTTCTAGACAAGAACTTTGTCAGTCACGGACCACCGAGCTAGTCACCAATCTGGTCACGGCCACGCTTAACAATCTTCGGATCCGGAGTACCGACCAGCTCGTGGTCCTTCTCCGTGTACTCAAACTTGCTCAGCACATAACGCATCGCGTTGATGCGGGCACGCTTCTTGTCGTTGGACTTAATGGTAATCCACGGGGACTCATCGGTATCCGTGTAACGGAACTGCTCTTCCTTCGCGCGGGTGTAGTCACCCCAACGGTCCAGCGATGCGAGGTCCATCGGAGAGAGCTTCCACTGACGTACCGGGTCGACCTGGCGAATAGCGAAGCGAGTGCGCTGCTCCTTCTGGGTCACCGAGAACCACAGCTTGGTCAGCGAAATACCGGAGCCCAGAATCATGTTCTCCAGCATCGGAACCTCACGCAGGAACTCTGCATGCTGAGACTCAGTACAGAAACCCATCACGCGCTCAACGCCCGAACGGTTGTACCAAGAACGGTCGAAGAAGACGATTTCGCCAGCGCACGGAAAATGCTCAATATAGCGCTGGAAGTACCACGAGGTGGACTCACGCGGCGACGGCTTTTCCAGAGCCACAGTTCGAGCACCACGCGGATTCAGGTGCTCGTTAAAGCGCTTAATGGTACCGCCCTTACCAGCGGCGTCACGGCCTTCGAAGAGGATGATGTGCTTCTGACCAGTTTCCTTGGTCCAGTTCTGCCACTTCAGAAGCTCAATCTGCAGCTTCCTCTTAATAGACTCGTATTCCTTGCGCGTCATGCGCTCCTCGTACGGGTAGCCATCGCGCCAGGTATCAACCCGCTCACCGTCTGGAGTGACCAGTACCGGATCGTCCTCATCAGAATCATCGACGACGTAACCTTCGGTCTTCGCCAAATCGACGATGTGGAATTCCTCTTCATTCTTGTCAGCCATACCCCTTATCCTACTGAATTTCTCTACCACACGTCCCCCATGCGGGTGCCCTTACCTGCAATTTCCCAGCAGTTAACGTTCCGTCTTACCGAAATTGAGGGGGTGGGACTGCACGCAGCGACCGTCGATAAGCACTGCGCGTACAATAAATGCCATGTTGTTATCCGAGGCTCTTGCCGCACGATCCGAAGTTTCCGACCGGCTGGCTGAGATTAATCGCCGTCTCGCGCTGGTGGCGCAGGTGCAGGAAGGCGATACGCCTGATGAAGATCCGCAAGCGCTTATTGCCGAAGCCGAGCGTCTGATGGCGCGCTTCGAATGGCTGGTGCGCTCGATTAACGCAACGAATTCCGCTACTGCCTTCGAGGACGGAACGCTTAGCGACGCACTTGCGAAGCGCGACCACCTGCTAACACGGCGGCGGTTCTACACCTCCGCAGCCGATCAGGGCTCGGGTCGGCGGGATCGATACTCAGCTTCGGAGATTCGCTATGTCGCCACTGTGGATATCCGGTCGCTGCGCCAGAAAGCCGACAAGGCGGCGAAGGAATACCGGGACTTGGATACCCGTATTCAGCAGGCGAACTGGTCAACCGAGCTTATCGAGGCCGCGAATAAGCCGGCCGAATAGCAAAGTGGCAGGGTTCGGTAGCGAAACCAGAAGAATTTCACATTTTGATAAGTCGGTAGTTGCATCCAGATTGTCGGCGAGCGCGACGGCCTGTCTCTGGCCTTAAAGGGACACCTAAAGATCTCACCTGTACTGAGGCAGCAGGATTAATAACAGACAGTCCTCGTCATTGCGTACATGGGTACAGATCATCGGTTATTTTTCACTACCAAGCGCTGAGGCGTCTGATGCAACGAGGGTGGGTTCGGGGACTTAAAACTTTCTCAAGTTACACAGCAAAAAGCGCCGCTGAGGATTTCCCTCAGCGGCGCTTTTTAGGCTAACTCAAGCAGTCGGGACCTCTTTTAGAAGCCCATGCCGCCCATCTCGTCGCCACCCGGCATTGCCGGCATAGCCGGTTCCGGCTTGTCAGCGACAACAGCCTCGGTGGTCAGGAACAGAGCCGCAATGGAAGCGGCATTCTGCAGTGCGGAGCGGGTAACCTTCACCGGGTCGTTGATGCCAGCTTCCATCAGGTCGATGTACTCGCCGGTAGCAGCGTTCAGGCCTTCACCCTGCGGCAGGGAAGCAACCTTCTCGGTAACGACGCCGGCCTCGAAACCAGCGTTCAGAGCAATCTGGCGCAGCGGAGCTGCGAGAGCCGCACGCACGATGCGGACACCGGTTGCCTCGTCGCCGGTCAGACCCAGCTCGTCGTCAAGCACGTGCGAGACCTGCAGCAGTGCGGAACCGCCACCTGCGACGATGCCCTCTTCCACAGCAGCCTTTGCGTTACGGACGGCATCCTCAATGCGGTGCTTGCGCTCCTTGAGCTCGACCTCAGTTGCGGCGCCAGCCTTGATAACTGCAACACCGCCGGCGAGCTTAGCCAGGCGCTCCTGCAGCTTCTCCTTGTCGTAGTCGGAGTCGGAGTTCTCGATCTCAGCGCGGATCTGGTTGACGCGGCCCTCGATAGCGGACTGCTCGCCAGCGCCCTCGACGATAGTGGTCTCGTCCTTGGTGACGACCACCTTGCGAGCGCGACCCAGCAGCGGCAGGTCAGCGGTCTCGAGCGACAGGCCGACCTCCTCGGAGATGACCTGGCCATCGGTCAGGATAGCCATGTCCTGCAGCATTGCCTTACGGCGGTCGCCGAAGCCCGGAGCCTTCACAGCGACAGACTTGAAGGTGCCGCGGATCTTGTTGACGACCAGGGTGGACAGAGCCTCACCCTCGACGTCCTCAGCAATAATCAGCAGCGGCTTGCCGGACTGCATGACCTTCTCCAGCAGCGGCAGCAGGTCCTTGATGTTGGAGATCTTGCCGGAAACCAGGAGGATGTACGGATCCTCCAGAACGGCCTCCTGGCGCTCCATGTCGGTGGCGAAGTAACCGGAGATGTAGCCCTTGTCGAAGCGCATACCCTCGGTCAGCTCCAGGTCGAGACCAAAGGTGTTGGCCTCTTCCACGGTAATGACGCCTTCCTTGCCGACCTTGTCCATAGCGGTGGCAATCAGCTCACCGATAGCCGGGTCAGCAGCGGAGATACCAGCGGTAGCAGCAATCTGCTCCTTGGTCTCGATGTCCTTAGCGGACTCCAGCAGCTTCTCGGTAACAGCCGCGACAGCCTTCTCGATGCCGCGCTTGATGCCCATCGGGTTGGAGCCAGCAGCAACGTTGCGCAGACCCTCGGAAACCAGAGCCTGAGCCAGAACGGTAGCGGTAGTAGTACCGTCACCAGCGACGTCGTCGGTCTTCTTGGCAACTTCCTTGACCAGCTCAGCGCCGATCTTCTCGTAAGGATCCTCAAGTTCGATTTCACGTGCAATGGAGACACCGTCATTGGTGATTAGCGGTGCGCCCCACTTGCGCTCGAGGACTACGTTGCGACCCTTCGGGCCCAGCGTAACCTTGACAGCGTCTGCCAGGGTATTCAGACCCGTTTCGAGACCGCGGCGGGCCTCCTCGTCAAATGCAATCATCTTAGCCATGAGGTTTGAAGAATCCTCCGTCTATTTATGTGGCACTTACATTGGAAGTTGACCCAGGCGCCCGCGACGGCATGTGATTCGAGGGAAGCGCCGCCCTCTCCATCACCGGAGTCAACACTGTACTTTTTAACGACTTTTCAACACTTGTTTCAGCACACGCATACACAAGGTGTGAAGTTGTTTTTATTAGCACTCAATTAGAGCAAGTGCTAATTCACTTTTCTAGCACTCAACCCCATCGAGTGCAAGGTTAAGCATTGTCACTCCTGGCGTCACTCCTTATGCCACTTCCAACGCCATCATGGTTGTGCGCCTACACTGTCGCACATGAGCATTATTAATAAGGAACTCACGGAGACCCTGCGAGACCACATCTCCAGCCAACGCGAGACCATCCGCACCCAGCTGACCGAGCTGGTGGCCTTCCCCTCCGTACACGGCACCGAAGAAACCAAGCAGGCCTGCATTGACGCAGTTAAGGCGGTTACCGACATGTACGCAGAGCTGGGCATCGAACTGGAGGCGCACCACACCGTCGACGGCTCGATTGCACTGTCGGGTTTCGTCCCCGGGTCGTCGGAAAGCGCGAAGACCGTACTGCTCTACTCCCATTACGACGTTCAGCCGGCGGGCGACGAATCCGCCTGGACCGCAGATCCATGGACGCTCGACGAGCGCGACGGTCGCTGGTACGGCCGCGGTACTGCCGACTGCAAGGGCAACGTGGTCATGCACCTGGCTGCGCTGCGCGCGCTGCGCGACGACGCTCTTGCGGGCCACGTCGACATGCCAAACATCAAACTCATCGTGGAGGGCTCCGAGGAGCGCGGGTCGGCGGGCCTGAACAACCTCATCGCCACACAGCCAGAGCTTTTCGACGCCGACGTCATCCTCATTGCGGATGTCGGCAATGCCGAGGTTGGCCAGCCGACGCTCGTGACCACTCTGCGCGGCACCGCCGATGTGGAAGTACGCGTCGATGCGCTGGAGCAGCCGGTTCACTCGGGCATGTTCGGCGGCGCAGCCCCGGATGCGCTGGCGGCACTGATTCGCATGCTCGACAGCCTGCGCGATGAAAATGGCTTTACTTCTATTGATGGACTGGACTGCTCGCAGCGGTGGGAGGGCCTGGACTACGCGCCAGAGACTTTCCGCGCTGACGCCGGCGTGCTCAATGGAGTGGGCCTGATTAGCAACGAGGACACTTCCGTCTCCGATCTGACCTGGGCGCGCCCGTCGGTGATTGTGACCGGCATCGACTGCCCACCGGCAACCAATGCTGTCAACGCGATTTCGTCGACCGCCATGGCGCACATTAACTTCCGCATCCCAGGCGGCGTTGATCCGGCTGAGGCGCAGGACGCGCTGGAAAATCACCTGCGCGCACATGCTCCGTGGGGCGTGAAGGTGACGGTCGAACGCGACGAGCTGGCTAACCCGTTCCGGGCCAACGTTGAGGGCAAGGTTGTGCAACTGGTCGCTGACAGCCTGTCGGCCGCCTATGGCAAGGAGACCGCAAGCATGGGCGAGGGCGCCTCAATTCCGCTGTGCGCCACCCTGCTGGACGCCGTACCAGGTGCTGACATCGCGCTTTACGGCGTGGAGGAGCCACAGGCTCGCATCCACTCGGCTGATGAATCGGTCGACCCGAACGAGATTCGCGACATCGCTATTGGCGAGGCGGTTTTCCTGGCCTCTGTCAACGGAATTTAACGGGGA
Source organism: Corynebacterium sp. 401_CJEI (assembly GCF_001076435.1). Classification (NCBI taxonomy): domain Bacteria; kingdom Bacillati; phylum Actinomycetota; class Actinomycetes; order Mycobacteriales; family Corynebacteriaceae; genus Corynebacterium; species Corynebacterium sp. 401_CJEI. Next base: position 97,930 of record NZ_JVIP01000035.1, on the reverse strand, counting down.
CAGCAAAGAATCCACCAAAGATATTGATTGAATGACTTGTGTCACATCTTTTACCTGTAGTAAGGTTCCACCCATGCAGCAGAACATTCTTATTCGAGTAGCGAAGGCTACGAACCCCGGTGGAGGCCGACAGGACTGACCCCTCCACACGGGGTCTCTGGCCGCAACTTCTCAAAGCACTTGGTTGGTCCGCCACTCACAGCAAAAGCAACTAAGCAAAGGACCAGAAAAGAATGTTTCCCACTCGCACCCAGAAGAACATGTCCACTTCGACGACGTTCACGGGCAAGCGCCCTTCGTTGGAGCACCAGGACGACGGCAATGTGCGAACTTATTCCGACGATCCATTTAGGGCTCGATTCGGACATCGCCTGCCTCGAGGCTTAAGGCAAGAAGCTCGTGGCATGAACTGGCAGAAGTTCAAGGACACCTACTCCCCCACGAGCGGCCCGGTTCAGATCAAGAATTTCGAGGCAACCCGCGGCACCCTGGGGCGCTGGAATTTCAACGCTGACTTAACACTGACCGACAAGGACGACCACACCCACACCTTCACCCAGGAGATTACCGCTATGGGGCCGGTGTCGGCTTGCACTAATCTGCTGGCTGATGCAGGTTACCGCGTGGAAATCGTGGAATTCCACCAGTTCGAAATCTTCGAAGCTACCGCTACCTTTGTCTATGCAGGTCACAACAATGACCATGTGTGGACCATGGGCTTCGGCCAGACTCCGGAGGCTTCCGTGCTTTCCGCTTTGGTCTGCGCTGCTAACCGCCTGCATGGGTAGGACGCGGATGCTGCTCGTTTAGTAAACGGGGGGTGTCCCTATGTTTTTGTCAAGTGCCAGACCGATGTTGACGAGCACAGTCTTGGGAGTAGTTTCTTAGGCGTGCCTAGGAGCCGGCCAGCGTGTGCTGGTCGGCTTCGTCTTTGGGGCTTTATGCGGCGACGGGGCGTGGCGGGATTTCGCGGAAGAACTCCTTGTTTTTCAGCATCGCGTAGATGACATTGCATCGGCGTCGTGCCAGGCAGATGACTGCTGCGTTGTGGCGTTTTCCTTCAGCGCGTTTGCGTTCGTAATACCGCCGTGACGGTTCGTGGCTGCGGATAACTGCGAATGCGGAGTAGAACAAGGCGTTTTTCAGTCGTTTATTGCCTGACCGTGCCGGGAATTCACCTCTGATCGACGAACCGGATCGTCTAGTCACGGGTGCTATTCCAGCATAAGCAGCTAAGTGGCCAGCACTAGCGAAGTCGGAGCCATCACCGATCGCAAGAAGGATCTGCGCTGCGGTCTTGATGCCGACTCCGGGCATACTCATCAAGACCTCACAAAGAGGGAAATCAGCGAGCATCTCTTCAACCTGCTCAGCAATGGTGTTTCGTTGCTCTTTGAGGGCCTGGATGTTTGCAGCCAGTTGAGGAATTACTAACTCGGCGGCATCGCTTCCAGGCACGGTGACTGTTTGAGCTTTCAGCGCTGTAAAAATGTCGTCTACCAGCGGGGTGGGGTCTTTACGTGTGCGCTTGATCATCCAGTTCAACACTCGTTGGTATCCGGCTCTTTTTAGCCCCTGCGGTCCCTTGTAATGGATCAATAATTCCAGGATCGGCGTGCGAGTCAGGGTGCTACCAGCAAAAACTCGTTCCAGGCTGGGGTAGATCTGGGTGAGGACACTGCGAAGCCGATTGACAGTGCGAGTGCAATCGCGGGCGATGTCATCATCGAAGCCGGACAGCATCTTTAGGGCGGAGAGTACCTCATCATTGCGGTCGACGGCACGTAGCGTGTGGGGCATTGTGCGGGCGGTGTCGGCGATGATGAATGCGTCGCGTTTGTCTGTTTTTGCACGTCCCGGATAGAGATCTGCAGCTTTGCGCATCGCAAGACCTGGCAGGTATCCGACTTCGCAACCGCAGTCCCGGGCTACAGCAATCGGTAGTGCGCCGATGGTGTTGGGTTGGTCGACGATCACGAGCACGGTGCCAAGCTTCTGAAGCTGGTGAAAAACGCCTGCTAGTTCGGATTCGAGTTGAGGCAACGGTTTGTCGAAGACCTTGTTGCCATCACGGTCTAAGGCGCAGGCGTGGTGTTCAGATTTGCCGACGTCTAACCCAAGGAATATGTCGATGGAATGCTCCGGAGACATGATGAGCTCCTAGAAAACGAGATGGGTATGGCGTTGTTCCAGTCGCTGGTGTCATGACCTTCGTTGCAAGCACCCACGTTACAAAGAGACCTAGTTTAAAACTGGCCGTGTCCCTATCAGCTGTCATCGAAAGTCCTGGCACCCGGCGGCAACACCCCCCCCCGGATTATGGAAACTACAGGGCAGGTAAGCCATACCGGGACCAGCGACTATCCCCATTATCGGGGACACTCACAAGGTAACGGGAATGCGACCGGGGAAGCCCAACGCATGTGGGCCTCGAGCATTCGCGTTTTAGCGCTTCAGCCCCGCGATCATGGTCTTCAAGTTGCTGCGCAGGAAATCCTCGTAGGTTCCCGCGACCGTGCCCGGCTTGCCGAGCTCATCGGAGTGCAGTGGCTCGTCGAAGATCGGAATCCCGGCCTCCTTCGAGACGGTCTTCATGGGGCGCGTATCCACGTTCGACTCCACGAACAGGTGCTTCGGGCGCTTGTCCTTCAGCTGGCGCACGAGGTGTCCGATCTGCGCGGGGGAGCCGTTTTCATCCGTGTCGATCTGCCAGATATACAGCTGCTCCATGCCGTAGGTGTCGACCATGTATTGGAAGGCATGTTCACTGGCCACGAGCACACGATCCTCCTTCGGCAGCGCACCGATCTGCTCGCGGTAGTCGGCGTCGATGCTCTCCAGCATGGCCTTGTACTCCGCCCCCTTCTCCTCGATGTGCTCGGCACGCTCGGGCAGGGCCTCGGCCAGCGCCGCGGTCACGTTCTCGGCCATCGCGATGCCGACGGTCGGGTCCAGGAAGGCGTGCGGGTTGATCTCCTGATTGCCCTTTTCGTCCTTGAGGTACTTCGGTTCCACGCCCTTGGTGGCCTCGACCATCTGGGAATCGTCCAGGCCCGCGGTGTTTTTCAGTTTCGCGAGCCAGCCGTGCTCACCGCCCTCGAGGTTCAGCCCGTTGTAGAACAGCAGGTCGGCGTCGCTCGTCGCATCCAGGTCCGCGGGCAGGGGGTCGTAGTCGTGCGGGTCCGTGCCGGTCGGCACGAGGTTATGGACGTCCACCGCCTCGCCGCCGATCTCCTCCACCAGGTCCGCCAGCAGCGTGAAGGTGGTGACGACGTTCAGCTGCTCACCGTCTGCCTTCTCCTCCGTCGAGAAGGTCACGGCCCCGAACACGAGGGCACCGCCCACCAGGAGGGCCAACAGCGCGGCCAGTGGCTTATTGCCCAGCGAGCGAGCAATCAGTCCCTTGCCTGGCGCGAAGAGGAAAGCCAGCAGGAACAGCGCGCTGGCGGTCAGCACGATCGTCACGCCGGAGGACACGTTGTAGCTATAGCTCAGGAACAGCCCCACTACGGAGCTGAGCGCCGAGATCGCCACTGAAAGCCCGATCATCACTCCCAGCCGGTTCGTCAGCAGGTACGCCGCCGACGCCGGAGTGATCAGCAGGGAGACCACCAGGATCACGCCCACCGTCTGCAGGGAAATGACCGTCACCAGCGTGAGCACCACCATCAGCCCGTAGTGGATTGCCCGCACGGGCACGCCAGCCGACTGCGCCATGACGGGGTCGAAGGTGCTGAGCTTGAGCTCCTTGTAAAAGACCAGCGTGAGAATCAGCACGGCAGCGGCAATACCGATCGAGAGGTTGCGGTCGGCGTCCTGAACGGTCAGGACGTTGCCGAAGAGGATCTCCGTCAGATCCGTCGCCGTCTGCGCTTTCGCCATGAGCAGCACGCCGATCGCGAAGAAGGTGGAAAAGACGATGCCGATCGCCGAATCGTTCTTCACAGTGGAGCGTTCGCTGATCAGCCCGATCGCCAGTGTGGCGAGTAGACCCGCGACCACCGCCCCGAGGAAGAGGTTCGTGCCGAGCAGGTAGGAGGCCGCGACCCCCGGTAGTACGGCGTGCGAGATGGCGTCGCCAATCAGGGCCATGCCGCGCAGCACGATGAAGCTGCCGACGATGCCGCAGGCCACGCCCACGATCACCGAGGTGATCAGCGCTTTTTGCAGGTAGCCGTGGCTGAGTAGTGAGTCGAGGAACTCCGCGATCATGCTGTCTCCTCCTGGAGGGCTGCCTGCCGTGGCGTGGGGTGGGCTGGTGCTGACGGCTCGCGGATGACGAGCGCGCCGAAGGCCTTCTGCAGCACGTCGGGGACGAAGACCTCCTCGGTGGGACCCGCCGCGACGAGCTCGCCGTTGAGGACGATGAGGTCGTTGTAGTAGCCGCGCACCGTGTTCATGTCGTGGTGCACGACGACGACGTGCTTGCCCGCGTCCGCCATCTGCCGCAGCAGGGTCACGATCGTCTTCTCGCTGGGGACGTCGATGCCGACGAAGGGCTCGTCCAGGAAGATGTACTCCGCGTCCTGGACGATGGCGCGGGCAAAGAGGACGCGCTGGAACTGTCCGCCCGAGAGTTCGCTGATGTGGCGGTGGCGAAAGTCCCACATGTCGACGTCCTTGAGAGCCTGGGTGGCTGCTTCGCGTTCGGCCTTGCCGGGGCGGTGGAAAAGACCCAGGCGCGGGTAAGTGCCCATCAGGACGGTGTCGAAGACGCTGGTGGGGAAGTTGCGGTCGAGGTCAGAGCGCTGCTCGATATAAGCGATTGCGCGGCGCTGCTCGGCGGGGGCCTTGCCGTCGAGGGTGACGGGGTAGCCGGCGGGGGCGCCGGTGGGGCCTGTGCCGTGGACGTTGTGTTTGTCCAGGATCTGGAGCATCGCCTTCATGAGGGTGGATTTGCCTGAGCCGTTGGGGCCGATGATGCCGTGCATGCCGGGGGAGTCGAGGGTGAAGCTGATGTTCCGAATCGCGGTGTTCGCGCCGTAGCTCACGCTCAAGTTCTGGACGCTAATACTCATGGCAGCCAAGAATAGTGGTCAGTTCAATGAATCACCAAGTTCAATGTATTGACCTTTGGGGTGGGGTGGTGTTGGGGGCAGTAATGGCACTGATTTGGGGCTTGAGCAGTCAGCCGCTCAAGCCCCAAAAAATGCCCAACTTCCGCCCCCCCCCACAACTCACCCCCAAATTTTCACTTTCCCAGAAACAATTGACCGTTTTCACACACTCGGTTAACACCGCTTCAAATGCTTAAGTCCCTAAAACGGGGTTGCATGAACTGGCGTGTTCCAATCATTATGGAATAGTGACTTCTCTCCTGTGCATCCTGTTCGTTACGGCAGCGCTTGCACCATGGACGATTAAGTGGCTCGGAACCCGCGGGTTCCTCGTACTCAGCCTCCCGCTGGCAGGCGGTGCCATCTACACCGGCACCCATCTCGTTCGCTTAGCTCTAGACAATGGCAACGGGGAAACTTCCGCACTCACGCAACCCGCCGTCACGCATTTTTCGTGGATGCCCATTATCCACTTGGATGTAAACCTGCGATTAGGTCCTATTGAATCGCTCTTCGGCACGCTGGTTTTGACCATCGGCTTTCTCGTACTGGTGTACTGCTCCGGTTACTTCATCAACCCGCCACTCGGCAAACGTCGCCGCGTAGGTTCCTTCGCAGCCCAAATGATCGCCTTCGCTGCGGCGATGTACGGCCTGGTCATCAGCGACAGCATCATGCTGATGTTCGTCTTCTGGGAAATTACCTCGGTTCTGTCCTTCCTCCTGGTGGGCTACTACGCCGAGCGCGCCTCCTCCCGTCGCGCAGCAGGCCAGGCGCTCCTGGTCACGACGCTGGGTGGCCTCATCATGCTGGTCGGTATCGTTCTGATGGGAGTGACCACCGGTTTCTGGAACTTCTCCGAACTCACCGCGCCTGGCGCTCTGACAGCGGCACAGCTGGACTCCACGGCAGTATCCACGGCCGCAATCCTGCTGGTCGTTGGTGCGCTGTCGAAGTCCGCTATCGCGCCCTTCCACTTCTGGCTACCCGGTGCAATGGCCGCCCCTACCCCGGTTTCTTCCTTCCTGCATTCGGCAGCGATGGTCAAAGCCGGTGTGTTCCTGGTTGCCCGGCTCGCGCCGACCTTCAATGACACCAACGCGTGGCAGCCAATCATCATCCCGCTCGGCCTCTTGACCATGATCATGGCCGGCTGGATGGCCCTGCGCCAGAAGGATCTCAAGCTGATTATGGCGTATGGCACTGTCAGCCAGTTGGGATTCATCATCACAGTCGCGTCGATAGGCACGCGTGCGACGATGCTGGCAGCCCTGGCACTGACGCTCGGCCATGCCATGTTCAAGGCCGCGCTGTTTATGGTCGCGGGCACAATTGACAGGCTGACTGGTACGCGCGATATCCGTGAGCTCTCTGGGCTCGGTAGAAAGTCGCCGCAGTTGCTGGTGATTTCGATTCTCGCCGCTGCATCGATGATGGGTGTGCCGCCGTTCTTCGGCTTCGTCGCCAAGGAAGCTGCGCTGGAGGCCACGCTCAATGCTGATCCGCTGCATGGGATGCCGTCGGTGTTTACCACCATTGGCCTCGTCGTGGGTTCGATTCTGACCGTAGCGTACTCGCTGTACCTGCTGCGCGCCGCGTTTGCGACCAAGTCCAGCACCCACGCCAGCGGCGGTGGCACTTCCCCTGCCGTGGCAGAGATGGATTCCCCGACGTGGGATCAGATTGGCCCGGCTTGGCTGTTGGCGCTGGCAGGTTTGGTTTTCGGCCTGGTTCCCCGCGTCCTCGACTCGATTATCTCGCCCTACCTCACCAGCGCATTCCCGAATACGGAAGCAGAAACGCACCTGGCGCTCTGGCACGGATTCACCCTTCCGCTGGCACTGACGGCCACAATTCTACTCGTGGGTGCCATCATGCATTGGCAGCGTAATCTGGTGCGTCAGCTGCAGTTTGATCAGCCGGCTCTCGGTAGTGCCGATGCGCTTTACGACGGAATCCTGGACTTGGCCCGCCGTCTTTCTCTCCGTGTCACTGCTGCGACCCAGCGTGGTTCCCTCCCGTTGAATGAAGCGGTCATTTTGCTGACCCTCATCGTGCTGTCCATCGGTGCGTTGTTGCTCGGCGAGCGCGATGAGCTGCGAATGGAACTGTGGGACTCTGCTCCGCAGGGTGCAGTTGCGCTCATCATGATTATCGCGGCGCTGGCCGCTACCCGGCAGAAGAACAGGCTTTCCGGGGTCATCCTGGTAGGCGTGACAGGCTACGGCTTGGCCATTATTTTCGCCATGTACGGCGCTCCTGACTTGGCCCTGACGCAGCTGCTGGTCGAGACGGTCTCAATGATTATTTTCGTGTTGGTGTTGCGTACGCTCTCCCCGCGGGCACCGGCATCGAACCCGAGGTGGACACGACACCGTGCTTGGTTGGCCATTGCAGTCGGTGTCACGGTTCCCGTGTTGGCCGCCTACGCCATGGGCTCCCGTCGTACTGAGCCAATCTCGGGCGACATTCCGCCGCTGGCGCACGATATTGGACACGGCCAGAATGCAGTCAACGTACTGCTTGTCGACATCCGCGCCTGGGACACCTTCGGTGAAATCACCGTGCTGGTGATGGTGGCTCTGGGGATTACCTCACTGGTCTTCCGCACGCATACCATGCATATGCGTTCAAAGATTAAGCCGCAGCGGAATCGAGCTCGCCGCACCAACCGTTGGTTGAACACTCTCGATGAGTCCGGTGAAGCCGAGCGGTTGCGCTACCCGATCATGGTGCTGGTGGCATCGCGCGTGCTCTTCCCCGCCATGATGGTGGTTTCCTTCTATCTCTTTTTTGCCGGCCATAACGATGTCGGCGGTGGCTTCGCCGGTGGTCTCGTGGCTGCGCTGGCACTGACCATGCGTTATCTCATCGGTGGTCGTCGTGAGTTGGCGGCAACTCTGCCGATTCCTAACGAGATGCTTCTCGGCGGCGGTTTGCTGGTGTCGGCACTCAGCGCGTTGTGGCCACTGTTTGTGGGGTGGGCACCGCTAACTTCTACGTATGGCTCGCGGGAAATTCCGCTGCTCGGAGATGTCACTGTTGTCTCCCCGATGCTCTTTGACCTGGGCGTATACATGATCGTGGTTAGCACGATTGTCTACATCCTCCGCAGTTTGGGCGGTGGCATCGACGCTCAGATAAACCTTCGCGCTGAGCGTGATCGTTCACGTCGTGTGAATCGAGCCGCACTCGGCCAGTCCCGCCAGCTGCGCAGCAAGTTGGCGGCGGCTAAGCCCGCAGGTGTTAAGTCCGCAGGCGCTAATCCCGCAAGCGTTAAACCTGCCGGCACTAAACCCGCAGACTCTGCCAACACAGCCACCTCAGAGGCTTCAGAACCGACAGCCCCAGCTAGGACCGAAGGAAAGGACACACACCCGTGATTCTCAATTTTGTTCTGCTAGCAACTGTCGGCACGCTGATTGCTACAGGGGTGTACCTGTTCCTCGATCGTTCGTTGACCAGGATGCTCATGGGACTGTTGCTGATGGGCAACGGTATCAACCTGCTCATCCTGCTTGGCTCTGGTTCGCCGGGACGGCCACCAATTTGGGATAGGGAATCGCTGGTCAGCGATGCTCAGGCAGACTCACTGCCCCAGGCCTTTATCCTCACCGCAATTGTTATTTCCATGGGCATGACCGCATTCCTGTTGGCTCTGCTCTATCGCCAGCACCGCTACCGCATCGGCGATCACGTGCAAGATGACCACGAGGACCGCAGCCTGGCAATGCGTCGGGCCAGCGACCCATCAGCTGCTCCGGACCACGACAAGTCCGACGATCCCACCACCGGTCGTCCCACAGAGGCCGGCGATAGCTTCGGTCCGGCCAGTTTCGAAAAGCCCGTGACCCCGCCATCAAACTCCCCAGGAGGTGACGACGATGACGACTGAGCAAATAATTCTGGCACTAATTCCGCTGCCTATCATCGTCCCCGCCGCCACCGCCGCAATTGCTCTGCTGCTGGCACGTTTTCCCAAAGCACAGCAGGCGATCGCGCTAATCTCGCTCGGCAGCCTGCTGGGAGTCGCCAGCGCCTTGGTGTATCTCATCTACGCGCACGGCGTCCACACGGTCCAGGTGGGCGGCTGGGACGCACCAATCGGCATCACGCTCGTAGCCGACAACCTCGCAGTGTTGATGATCACCGTCTCTCAGCTGGTCCTCTTTGCCGTGATGTGGTTCGGCATCGGCCAGGGTATTAGCGATGGTGACGAAGATGAGCCGATCTCCGTCTTCGTTCCGACGTACATGCTGCTCAACATGGGCGTCTCCATGGCCTTCCTGGCCGGCGATCTGTTCAACATGTACGTCGGCTTCGAGGTTCTGCTCGTAGCCTCCTACGTGTTGCTCACGCTGGGGGCATCGTCGTCACGCATTCGCGCAGGCGTGTCGTATGTGATGGTCAACATGTTGTCCTCGATGGTGTTCCTGCTGGCGATTGGCCTGGTTTATCAAGCGGTCGGCACGGTGAACTTCGCACACATTTCCCTGCGCATGGAGGACATCCCCGATGGCACCCGCACCGCGATCTTCGCAGTGCTGCTCGTCGCCTTCGCAGTGAAGGCGGCGGTGTTCCCGCTGTCGGCGTGGTTGCCAGACTCCTACCCCACCGCACCGTCGATGGTTACCGCGGTCTTCGCGGGGCTGCTGACGAAGGTGGGTGTCTACGCGATCATCCGCACGCGCAGTGTCGTTTTCCCAGACGGCAGGCTTGACGACGTCCTGATGTGGGCTGGCCTAGCGACAATGCTCATGGGCATTCTCGGTGCCATGGCCCAAAATGACATTAAACGTCTCTTGTCTTTTACGCTGGTATCCCACATCGGATACATGATCTTCGGTATTGCCGTCGGCAATACGCTGGGACTCGGCGGCGCGATTTTCTACATCGTCCACCACATTCTGGTGCAGACGGCATTGTTCCTGGTGGTCGGGCTTATCGAGCGCCAGGCGGGCTCGTCCTCCCTGCGCAGCCTCGGTAGCCTGGCCAAGACGTCGCCGCTGCTGGCGTTGCTATACCTCGTGCCCGCGCTCAACCTCGGTGGTATCCCACCGTTCTCAGGCTTCCTGGGCAAGGTCATGCTCATCGAGGCCGGCGCACAGAACGGATCCGCCACCGCATGGATTCTGGTTGCGGGATCTATCATCACCAGCCTGCTGACCCTCTACACCATGATTCTCGTCTGGTCGAAGGCCTTCTGGCGCGACCGTTCCGACGCCCCCGAGGGCGACACCGTGCTTGCGCAGCCAGCCGCGCTCCGGGAAAGGACTCAGATGGTTGCTATCGCAGAGCGTGACGACGTCGGCAAGATGCCACTCGGCATGGTGATGCCGACGGCCCTGCTGGTGATTGCCTCTGTGGGGGTTACCGTTCTGGCCGGGCCACTGTCCAATGTGGCTACCGAAGCGGCAAGCAACGTCGCGAATGTTGATGAGTACCGCGCAGCGGTCCTCGGTATCGACTCGGCCGATGACAAGGGCCTGGAGCAGCTGGAAAACCCAGGCCGCACCAAGAGCCCATGGAAGTCGGATTCAGCGACCGAACGTGCCACCAGCACGCTGGAAGGAGCAGGTGAAAGCTGATGAGTAAAGCGCGCGCCAAGGTGGCTGCAAAGCGACCACCACGTATTTCAATCCTGCTCTTCTTATTCACAGTGATTATTTGGGTCATGCTGTGGGGCGAGGTGACATTTGCCAATGTGCTCTCGGGAATCCTTGTAGCCACGTTGCTGAACCTCGCCATGCCTATCCCGCCAAACAGCGCGCTGGATATCAACTTCGGTGGCATGGTGCGACTGTTCGGTTCTTGGACAATCGACTTCGTGAAGGCCTCTATCAGTGTCGCCTGGCTGGCCATCCGACGAGATGATCCGCCACCGACTGCCATTATCAAGGTCCCCATGCGGACCAATGACGATATTTCGCTCACGACTGCAATGGCACTAATTAATCTGCAGCCGGGCGGCATCATCGTGGACATCGATAAGCGAAAAAAGACGCTGACCATGCATCTTCTCGACGCTTCGTCGACAGGCAAGGTAGCTGAACAAATCAACCAGTTGACCCGAATCGAGCGACGGGTGATTCGCGCGTTTGAGAACCGCGATGTACATGAGCAACCGACTAAGCCAGGCTCTGGCGAAGAGCAGCCGAGCAGTGCGAAAAGCGGCGAGCAAGGCGAAACGAGCAGCGAAAAAGGGGAGAAAGGAGCAGCCGATGAACCCGGAAGTTTTTAACATTCTGCTCGGCGTAGCTGCTGCAGGCTATTTCATTGCGGTGATGATTACCCTCGGGCACATGATCGCAGGACCAAACTCGCTGGACCGCCTGGTGGCGCTGGAGTCCATGACTGCAATGTTGCAGGGCATGCTCGCTGCGTTCATGGCATGGAGTTTGGACACTTCGGTGGTCTACCCAATGCTCATCATTGCGCTGCTCGGTTTCCTGTCTTCGCTGGCAGTCGCCAAGTTCCGTGTTCCGGATGACGGAAAGCAGCCCGCGAAGGGCTCCCGAAAGGGTGTGGCGAAAGCAGCCGGAAAGGTCGCCACAAAGAAAACCGCACAGAAAGCAGCGCCTAAGGCAACACCGACAGCAGCTCCGAAAACAGTGAAGGGAGAGCCCAAATGATTCTCGTGGCAGACATTATCGCCATCGCACTCATTATCACCGGAATGCTACTGTGCGTTGCAGCGTCCGTGGGATTAATACGCTTCCGCGACACCATCAGTCGCATGCACGCATCCTCCAAGCCACAAACGCTGGGGCTAATTCTGACGCTGTCGGGTTCGCTTTTGCACGTCGCCACGCACGCGTCAGCTCACACAACTACTAGTAGTGACTTGGCTCTGTTGACCCTGATTATCCTGTTTGCTCTGGGTACATCGCCAATTGTTAGTAACCGCGTTGGCCACGAGGCGTTCAAAGAGAGGCTCGTCGACGAGGACAGCCTCGCCCGCGATGACAGCCGGGAATAACGAGAGGACACTCCCCGTCAAGATTGGACCCCGACCTGGAGCGGAACCGGGTTCGACCGGGGCCGCCCAGGGGGGGCGCCTTTCTTCAGTTAGTGGCTAGGTTTATGCACCCCAAAAGTGCTATAGGCCTAGTCACTAATTTTTGTCTGGGCACACACCGCTTAACGACGGCTAGTCGTCTACTTGCTCGTGGAAATCTGCAGGCGCTATCGGATGCCCGGCGCGCAGTTCCTGCACCGCAAGATCCACGGCGGCACGCCACGGGGTGTGGCCAATGCGCTCTTCGTTCGCCCGTACGTCGTCCTCGGTAGCCATGGAAGGCAGCGCCCCGGCCGCATCCGCCACAGTGCGCTGCCGCTCGTATGCCGCGCCCATTTCCACGATGTTGTTGACGAATTCCAGTTCGGCTCGGCAACCCAGTTCGTCGGCAAGCGGGGCGAGTTGAACCACAAGTTCACGGAGTTCGTCGCGAACCCACCGCTCGTCGGTATCGCGATTGACGATGACCAGCGCGTCCATGCCGTAGCGGGCGGCGCGCCACTTGTTTTCGGCGATGTGCCAGGACTGCAGCGACGGTAGCTCCTCGCCAGCCTCCCACATGCGGTCGTAGTAAACCGTCAGACAGTGCGTCAATGCCACGATAGCGGCGAGTTCCTGCAGGTTAGAGGTAGCGTCAGCGACACGAATCTCAATGGTGCCGTACTTTGATGCCGGGCGAATGTCCAAGTGCATCGAGCCGGTGTGATTGATGACGCCGGAGCGGGACTGGTCGTGCATGTAGGACTCCCACTCGGGCCACGTGTAAATCGCCGGCGGCTGACCAGCGGTGGGAAGCTGCTGGTAGAGCAGGCTTCGGTTGGAAGCGTAACCCATGTCCTCACCGTTCCAGGCCGGTGAGGAGGCAGACAGCGCCAACATGTGCGGCAGCTTCGTTGCCAGGGCCTGAATGATCGGCCAAACGCGTTCGGAGTCCTTAATGCCAACATGGACGTGGACTCCCCAGATGATCATCTGGTTACCCCACCACTGAGTGCGGTTGATGATTTCGGAGTAGTGCCCCTTAGCGCTGACCTGCTGAGCAGTACCGCGGGCGAACGGATGCGAGCCCGATGACCACACATCCACCCCAACGCGATCAGCGGCCTCGAGAACCATGTCCAGCTGGCTTTGGAGCTCCGCTACGGCACCGGGCACGTTCGTGTGCACACCGGTGACGAGCTCTACGGTGTTGGCGAGGAACTCTCGCTGGAGCCCATGTCCGGGATGCTCCGCATCGATGATGTCGAGCACCTCGGCGGCAGCGGGGGCGGTGTCGCGCGTTCGTCGGTCAACGAACGCCACTTCCCATTCCACTCCCAGTGATGGCTGCGCCGATCCGGAAAATTGCTCAGTCATACCGCTATTTTTTCACACTAGGAGTCGTTTTCCTCAGTTGGCTCCGTCCAGGTGACGGTTTTTGCGCAGGAGGCAAGGTCACCGTTGGAATCGACAAGCGCAACTGTGGTGAAACTGTCTTCATCCACCTTGGACGGAACGTTCCAGACATCTGCATTCCGTTTGTCATCGACGTGCACTTCGCCGATGACACCCAACCCTTCGGTTGCGGGGCTGCCGATGCCACTGCAGCCAGATGCACCGCGCGCCTGCACTGTGTACTTGCCCTTATCCAAGGTAGTGAACTGACCTTTTTCGTCGGAAAGGCCCATCCATCCCTTGGCGCTCATGACCTGTACAGTTGCCAGCATTTTCATTGATCCGTCGTCGTTTGTTCGGATGAAGTTATAGGCGCTGACTCGCTCGGTCAGCTTCGGTGCAGCCGGATCTACGCTCACTGGCGCAGTGCTTGTCGACGCGCCTGCGTTCCCGTCCTTGTCGCTGCTGGATTCAACCCCCGAGCAGGACACCAACAGTGTTGCAGCACAACCCAACGCGGTGGCGACAGCAACACGACGACGCTTTACGGCGAACATAAAAACCTCACAGACCTCACTGGCTACTAGCAGAATACTAGTACCCCTTTTTCAGCCGTGATCTGTTTGAGACTGCAAAATATGCAAAAGCCCCGCGTAGGCCATGAAATGTGTGGCTTACGCGGGACTTGGAAAGCTATGGGGCTTCGCACCACGGCGGCAGGTTTTGAGACTTAGGCCGCAAACCTTAGTGAGAGACCAAAGCCTGGTGGGCCGGGAGTCTAGTGAGCCGGGTCAGTGGCGACCACGACGATTCCCGCCGGAGCGTCCCGGAGGCGGTCATCGCGAGGTGCGGCTTCCCAACCGTTGTCATGCGCGATCTGCTCAGCGGCGGCCTTTTCCTCTTCGTTCCTCGGGTCGAAGTAGACGGTGGTCTTCTCCCACACACCCATCTTCTCTTCAGGAGCATTGCCGGTCTCGCCGGCGCCCCAGCCCTGCTCGCCCATCTGCTTGGACAGGTCATCGGCGAGGCCCACGACCTCAGAGTTATTCAGGACACTGACCTTGACAGTCTTGCGGTCAATCTGGGGCGCTTCGTTGGCCTCATCCTGTGCCGGCGGATTCTCAGCGGGAGGAACCGGTTTGCCTGGCTCATTTGCCGGTGGCGGCGGCGGAACCTCGCCGTCACCATCTCCAACAGCACCATCCTTTGCCGGATCACTGCCGTTGGCCGAGTCAGCAGGCGCACCAGAGTCAACCGGAGCGGATGCCGAGGTGTCATTCTGGCCGGTGTTCTCGGCATCGTCGCCACGTGTGCTGAGTGCATAGGCACCGTAGGCGACCAGGCACACGCCGATAGCGAGCAGCACGATAGCGAGAACGCGCATGTAGCGGCCATCACCGGCACCGTCGCCGATGTCGCCGTCATCAACACCATCAGCAGCTGCGGAATTGCTAGCAGCCCCAGCGCTGGCACCGGTCGAGGCGGCGGTGGCACCAGCAGCAGCTGCACCAGCGGCGGGAGCCGCAGATTTTGGCGCTGTGTGTTGAGCATCCGACGGCTCGGAGTACGCATGGGCGCCGCCAGCGGCGGGAGCCTCCGCGTAATCGCTGTACTCATCGAAGTCGTCGAAGTCGTCATCGAGTCGATGACGGCCCGGACGCGGCGAATTCTGAGGGTTTAGTTGGTCAGACACATCCCACATCCTATATGTTCTGCCGCCGAACCGTGAAGTGAAACTTGAACCTTATGCGTCTTGGTTGTCCCGCACGGCGCGCAGCCGATGAACCAACACGGGTTCGGCCGCTTCGGCTGCCGGAGAATCGAGAAGTCGCGAAAGTACCTGGTGGTAACGGATTGTGTTGTTGCCGAAGTCCTCGGCAAAGCGACGCCGAATTGCCTCCTGCCGCGCACCGGCCATACGCGGCCCACGGCGGGCAACTTTCAGCCATTCCTTCTCAAAATCCAGCATTTTCTGCGCCAAAATGGGCTCAATGCCGCCGGTATCGCCCGCGAGTCCGGGATGCTCGGATGAGTCAGGCCGCAACTCAGTCTCAGGTTCGTGGCTGCCGCCTATGGGCTTCTTGCTCACCATTTTTCTGCACCCCGCTTTCCTTCTCAGTCGCCCTGATTTTCTATTCTGCACGACACTGCTTATGCAGATACTTAGTGAAGATACATAGTAAGGCTCAGCCACCCAGCCCTACATACCACTTCCGACATCGCCCAACGTCTCCAAGACCCCTGACATCACCAGGCGATTTAGAAAAGATGGACGCCGAGTAGAATCAGCGACATGACTATCCGTCCCATTGTGATTGCCGGAGACCCCGTTCTCCACACTCCTACCCAGCCGGTGACCGAGGACATCTCCGAGCTGCGTGAGCTCATCGAGGACATGTACGAAACCATGGACCGCGCCCACGGTGTGGGGCTGGCTGCCAACCAGGTGGGCGTCGGCAAGCGTCTGTTCGTCTACAACTGCCCCGATGATGACGACGTCTGGCACCGCGGCTGCGTCATCAATCCGGTGCTGACCACCAGTGAAATCCCGAAGACCATGCCTAACGACGACGGTTCCGATGACGAAGGCTGCCTCTCTGTACCCGGCCTGTCCTTCCCCACCAACCGCGCGGAGAAGGCTGTCGTCACCGGCCTGGATGAAAACGGCGACGAGGTCCGCATCGAGGCCACCGGTTTCCTCGCTCGCTGCATGCAGCACGAGGTCGGCCATCTGGATGGGTTCCTTTACACCGACTGTCTCACGGGCCGCTGGAAGCGCATGGCCAAGAAGGAAATCAAGCGTGCCGGTTGGACCGAGGGCGGCCTGACCTGGATGCCGGGCGTGGATCCCGATCCGTTCGGCCACGAGGATTAGATCGTGGCGGATAGGCAATTGGAGTCGTCGGCAAGCGAAAATGCAGCACAGAAGCTACCGATTTCCCGCTGGGGCGTCGGTGAAGTGGCGGTGGGACGTCGTGTCATTGTGCGGCACGCGCTGACCGATGAAGAAGCATTGGCCAGCGGCAAGAAGACTACGGACGTCATTGGGCATGTGCTCAGCATGGATCCGTTCGTCGTGCGTCCGCAGGTTCGTGCTGGCGTGCGTGCCGACGAATCCGTGGCAGCGGTGGACTTTAGCGATAAGCACATTTTGATTGTGAAGGCCCTGCCGGATCATCCGGTGCGCAATTCGGATATTCGCGCCGTGGAAACTGCGACAGCGAAGGCCTTCCCGGGTATCGCGCATGTGGTGGAGTCGGGCTGGCTGCTGCGAGCCGGCGATGGCATTACGGAGCGTTCCAACTCCGCGCTGCCGCTCGAACCCGGAGCCAGCACTCAGCCGGTGCCGTTGGAGAAGATTAAGTCGTTTTACGATTCCCACGATTTGCCGGTGCGGATTGCGATTCCGGATAGAATCGCCAAACCTGCACAGGCGCTGGTCGCGGGGCCGGAGTGGACGGTCGGGCCGGACATTGTGGTTATGACGCGCTCACTCGATGGGGATTTGCCGCCTGCTGAATTGGCAGCTGAATCGCACAGCGCCGTACAGGTGCTTGATGAGCACAGCGCCGTACAGGTGCTCGATGAGCACAGCGTCGAGCTTGCAGACGTGCAGGTGGATATCGCTGATCAACCTGACGACGACTGGCTGGGGCTCTACCATTTCCGCGGTACCACGCTGCCCGAGCATGCACTACAGCTTCTGCGCAATGAAATTGATGGCCGCATGTGCTTCGGACGCCTGCAAGTGCCTGACAACAATGCGCCTGAAGGCATACGCACGGTAGCCATTACGCGCGGCACGCTGACCGAATCGGACGACGGCCGTGTGTGGCTCGGGTTCTCCGCTGTGGAAGTCGCAGCCGATATGCGCCGCCGAGGACTTGGCACCCTACTGGGAATTCACATGATGCACTGGGGCACACAACACGGGGCAGATTCTGCATATCTGCAGGTATTGGGCTCAAATGAGGCTGGCATTGCGCTGTACCGGACACTCGGTTTTACCGAGCACCACCGGCACCGCTACGCGGAGCTGACAGGGGCTTAGGGGCCGGGGGTTACGTTTCGGCCCTGCGCTGCTCGCCCTGATTGCCCTACTTCCCGCGCTTAACCCTTTTAATCCGCTTCAGCTGCTTGCCCTGCTGCTCTTTGCTACCCATGCGATTGCCCATGCGGCGCTGCCCACGCGGCAGCTCGCGCGTCTCCGGCTTTTCCACCACACGGGTGTGGACCGAGAGTTCATGACGACCTCTCCCCAGCGGATCGCGTGAGGCAGCCATTGCAATCCAGCCGGCCAGGCCCGCAGAGACAAACCAACCGGCGACCGGAATCATCGACGGCAGAATCCAGGCATTGCGCACAAAACCATCGCGGGCTGAGACTGGCATCCCGTGTGCACCTTCGATTTTCATGCCCATGGCGTGTTTACCCGGCGACCCGTCGAAGATGGAGTCCCCCGCCACGCGGTAGAGGTAAAAACCACCGGGACCGAGGAAGAGGCTGATCAGCATCACCATTACGCCGCTGTCCGATGTCCCCACGATGCTAGTGAGAACTGCAATGGAGGCAATCAATGCAGTGTAGATGACAGAATCCACCAACAGCGCACCACCACGACGTGCCACTGAGCCATTGGCCAGATTGGGGTCAAAGCCCAGGTGTACTGCCATTTGAGCGGTCAGCGGCGCGACTTTGGGATTGGCACTGAGCTCACCGAAGGAAGACACCCCATAGCTAGCGGGGTACCCGCTTTCATAGCCGACCGGAATGTTTGCTACCGGATATGGCACTTCCTGATACGGCATTGCCGCATCGTACGCCGCATATGCGTCGTGTTCCCGATAAGCGTTCCTGCCACTACTACCCAGGTAATCCGTCGGACTGTACTCGCCGCCGTAACGGCGATCGTCCCAGTTAGCCAACCTCGAAACTCCCTTTCCTACCGGGCTTCCGCCCACCTTATCCGTTTTTGTCCGCCTATTTTGTCACTGCTTTGTTCAACGCATGAGGCCGCCGTTTCGTTCCCCTTTTACAATCGTTGATATGCGAATCTGTGTCTGGAACGTCAATTCGGCTCGAACTCGCCTCGACCGAATGGTGGAAATGCTGCGCCGGAATGACATTGATGTCCTGGCCGTCCAGGAAACCAAGTGCAAGGACGACCAATTCCCCACCGCTGCTTTTGAAGAGCTGGGATACCAAGTCGCCCACCACGGCCTGAATCAGTGGAATGGCGTTGCCATCATCTCCCGCGTCGGCCTTGAGGACATCCAGGCAGAGTTCCCCGGTCAGCCGGGTTTCAACAAGGACCCCGACGCAACTCCCGCATTGGAGGCCCGCCATATCGCCGCTACCTGCGGTGGCGTGCGCGTCCATAGCCTCTACATCCCGAACGGCCGCGACATCACCGACCCGCACTTCGAGTACAAGCTCGAATTTCTGGAGCGGCTCCGTCAGCACATCATCGCCACGCTTGACGACGACCCGGAGGCCACCTTCATGATGGGCGGCGACTTCAACATTGCCCCGACCGACGGCGATGTCTGGTCAATGGCAGCCTTCGCAGGGAAAACACACGTCACACCGCCTGAACGCGCAGCTTTCTATGCGCTGGAGCAGGCGGGCATGAAGGAAGTAACTCGCCAATTCACCCCAAACCAGTGGACCTACTGGGATTACAAGGCTGGCCGCTTTTTCAAGGATGAGGGCATGCGCATCGACTTCCAGCTCGCCTCCCCCGACCTCGCGGCAAAGGCGTCCGCCGGATTCATCGACATCGAAGAGCGTCAGGGCAAAGGCGCATCCGACCATGCTCCGGTGATTGTGGATTACGAAGTGTAGATAAACGGGCGGAAAAGCGCGTAGGCCTAGTTCCTACTAGGGGGTGTCGCTGGGGCCGTCGTAAAGCGGAGTCTTTGCTGCCAGCCCCTAAAATCAGGGGCAGAAATGGGCGATAAAGCACCCGCACAACACTTATGAGTCTAACTTTTTGTTCAATCTACAAATTTTCACCACAGAAAGTTATTTCGACGATATAAGGTGTTTATTCAGAACATCAATTCATTACGTCGGGAAGGAAGATCATGACTTCTGCACGCTCCCCTCAGCGCACCACTACCCCGGAGCCAGCGAGCGGCTTCCCCACCGCGGATGACCCAACTGAGTCCGATGAATCCCTGCGCGAAAGCGTGCAGAAGATTTCCATCGGCCTGTATGACTTCCTTGCGTCGACTCGCCGCCTCGGTGAGCGCCCGAATGCCAGGATGGACATTTCCCAGTCGGAAATGGAAGTACTGCACTTTATTTCGACCCACCCGGGCTGCGGCGTATCCGACATTGCACGCCTGCGTTTCCTGCGCCCGTCCAACGTTTCGGCAACAGTCCGCCGCCTACTCGACAACGGGCTGATTGAACGCGAGAACAATGCAAAGGATCGCCGTGCGCAGAACCTCTATGTCTCCAGCGATGGCGAGACCCTGCTGGAGCAGCTTATCGACCACTGGGGTGCGCTGGTGTACGAAATTGTGCGGACAATGTCGCAAAAGGACGTGCGTGCGCTAATTAAGGCACTGCCTTCGCTG
Source organism: Corynebacterium sp. 401_CJEI (assembly GCF_001076435.1). NCBI lineage: Bacteria > Bacillati > Actinomycetota > Actinomycetes > Mycobacteriales > Corynebacteriaceae > Corynebacterium > Corynebacterium sp. 401_CJEI. The sequence goes on along the minus strand of NZ_JVIP01000035.1, from coordinate 77,897 downwards.
CTGAAGCTGGCGGAGCACTCGGAAAGCTATGTTGAGGAGCACCAGCGCCGCCAGGAGCCGTTCTAAAAGCGCGCCGCTAAACCCTTCTTACTAGGTACGATGATGCTCATGGCTATTACTTTGAAGAAGGCAAAAGACGTAAAGACCGCTCCATTGGTGGCCACCGGCCTCATCGGCGGCTGGCTCACCGCTCGCGAAACAGGCATTCGCCCGCTCGGTGGCGTCATCTTGGGCGCCGCCGGCGCATATGCAGCACGCACCTGGAACGCAAAGACCGGCGCCCTGGGAGCCACTGGTCTGGTGGCCGCCTACCTCGGCGCTTTCGGCCTCTCACACCCGCTGGCTAAGAAGATTGGCGCATGGCCGTCCGTCCTGACCGTCACCGCGCTGGCTGCTGGCGCAGCAGCAGTTGCCGACTCCAAGTAGTCGACGCAGAGAGCGCCGGTAGGTGCGAAGCCGACACCTAGTCAAGGGCCTCCAGCAGTTTCTCGAGGTGCGCGCGCACCCGGGGCCACGATTCCACAAAAGGCGGCAGCAGATCGAGGCTGTCGACGTCGTCAAGCGGAACCCAGCGCAACTCTAGGGACTCCTCGTTCGGATTCGTCTCCAGCTCTTCGGCAGCTAGTGCGTAGACCGTGTGGTATTTCCAGCCGCCGGCGAGCTCGGGGCGATTCGGATCGGCTGGGAAGGGCCCGGTGGTGACCTGCGTGTCGAGGATGCGAAGCTGATGCTCCAGCAGCCCAGTTTCCTCAGCCGTTTCACGCAGCGCGGTCGCCTCAGGAGTCTCATGAGAATCACAAGCCCCACCAGGAACACCCCACGTTAGGGGGAACGATGTCCAGTCAGCTCGATACTGCATAAGCACCGTGCGCTGAGGGCTCACAATCAGCAGCCCTGCAGCTCCGAAGCGTCCCCAGCAGCGCGTACCGTTGGGGCCGGCTGCCCAACCATTTCCATCCTGAAGCATGTCTCCACCCTACGCCAGATACCCTTGTGTTTTCCGTCACAAGCCCGAGCGACTAAGATTTGCAAGGAACTAACGTTGCTCTGAGCGGAGAGATCGTCGCAGGCGACTTCGGTCACGTCGGAAGGACACGTGCACATGGGTGAAACCACTTCAAGTGCGCCTCATTCCCGTGCCCACGACAAAAACCGAAACCCATTCCACCGCAAGAATCGTGCTCCACGCCGAACTCGTTTCAGCGGTCGCACCACTCCCGGTGGCGAAAGCTTAGACATACACACTGCGGCTCAGGCGGCAAAAGAATCGAAAGATACTCCCGACACCACCCCGGCTACCGAGAGTGCGGCACCATCAACTGCTCTGGAAACTACAGAGTCCTCGGCTAATGCCCCAGCAACGGCCACAACCCCAACAGCCCTAGCAGACTCTCCGCGCGATACAGACTTGCGCGTGGATGCCCTGGAGATTGGCCCGCGCAACCGGAGATTGACACGTTTTCTCGGTGAGCGCCTCTACGACAAGCTCGGCCCGTCGGCCACGTATGTGCGCCGGTCAGCGTCATTTTTGATAACGTCGCCGGGCCGATTGACCATAGTCGCCCTCATCCTCATCGTCGCAATCCTGGCCGCCGGCCTATCCATGTGGCAAACAACCTCGCAACGCCAGCAGCAGCTCACCCGCATTTCGCAGCTGAGCGAGCCGATGGCCAATGCCTCGCAGAATCTCTATGCCTCGCTGACGATTGCCGATGCGTCGGCCAACACCGCTTTTTCCCGCGGCACGCTCAACAGCAGCCAGGACTTGGTCAGCAACTTCGACGATGTCATCGCACAAGCATCCATGTCCGCTACCCGCGCAGCTACGGGCATTGAAAACGTCGATGATCCAGAGATGAAGGATGTCGCGACTGTACAGCGACTGTTGCCGGTCTACACCGGCATGGTCGAGACAGCTCGCGCGAATGCGCGCCAGGGCAACCCCGTCAGTGTCGCGTACCTCGCCTCTGCCTCAAACTTGATGCAGGTCCAGATTCTGCCAGCTGCAAAATCGCTCTACGAACGCACCAGTACCACCACTAATGAGGAGCAGCGCGAACTATCGAAACCACCTCTTTTCTCGATGTCAGGCCTGGCAGCGGCAATTTTGATGCTGCTAATCACACAGTGGTGGCTGACTCGCCGCACCGGTCGACTATTCAACGTCGGCCTGTTTGGTGCAACCATGCTGATGGCCATCGCACTTGTCGGTGTGGGAATCGCCACCACTCAGCCGTGGCAGTCTAACTCCCTCTTCGGAGAGCAGCGCCCGGACGTTCATGCCCTAACCCAAGTACGCATTGATGCCCAGCAGCTACGCGCCAGCGAAACCCTCGGCTTAGTGCGCCGTCAGCCCGCGGATGCGGAGTCCTTCTCGCAGTCGGTGCGCACCCTGGTCGGCGAGCTGGAAAGAGTGGACGCCAACGCGCCGGACGACGATGTCAGAGCCGCCATCCACGGTATCTACAGCTGGGAGTCCGGCCACAACCTGATGATGGAGCACTTGAGTTCAGGCGACTACGCCGGTGCGGTTCGCATCGCGACCGATGTGGATAATGCCAGCTCGTCGGCGACTGCGTTCAACCAGGTCGATGAGTCGCTACAGAATTCCATCGCCGAGTCCCGCCTGACCGCCCGTGAGAACCTCGACCAATCCCGTCGCGCTATCGCGGCACTGTCCCTCGCCACGGTTACGCTGACCGTCATCGCGGCAGTTCTGGTTGTTTTCGGCTTCCGACACCGGCTTCTGGAGTACCTATGATTGTTTCGTTCTCCCCGTCGCTCCACAGTCTCGCCGGTTGGCGGCGCAGGGCCGTCCTTGGTGCACTCGCCATCGCCGGGCTCACCGTCAGTGCCTGCGCGACCGATTCGCTTGCCGACGATCCCTACTCGCGCACAATCCTGGAGGCCACCGGTGACTTCCCCCTGCCACCGGGCGCGTTCTACGACAAAGCCTCCTCGAGGAAGCCTGCGGCAGAAGCCAACACCCCAGATCTGTCCACACTCGCCCCCGATGACCAAACACCGGAAGAGCGAATCCCGGAGATTTACCAGCGCGGCCGCATCATCGTTGGTGTTGACCAATCATTGAACCTGCTCAGCTTCCGCGACTTCAGCAGCGGAGAGCTCTCGGGGTTTGAAGTATCCCTGGCACAAGAGATTGCCCGGGACATCTTTGACAATCCCGATGCTGTCGAGTTTCGGTTCGTCGACAGCAACGAACGCACTGCCGCACTCGAAGACGGCACTGTCGATGTCGTTTTGCGCACTATGACGGTCACCGATGCCCGGCGCGAAAGGGTGCTGTTCTCCACACCGTATTTGACAGCACGAGCTGGAGTTCTAGTCTCTTCGCCGGGTGGCGATGCTTCCCCCGAGGACGTCGAGGACGGTCGCATCTGTGTCTCCCGGGGATCCACTACCGAGGATTTGATTCGACGGCTCTCGCCGAACAATACGCTGCTGTTGGTCGGTAACTGGTCGGATTGCCTCATTTCACTTCAAAACAGCCAGGCAGAGATTGTCGTTGCCGATGACACCATCCTCGCTGGTATCAACGACCAAGATCCGGCTACCGCCATTGTCCAGCGGGGCTTGAACGAGGAAAGCTACGCGGCCGGTGTATCCAAGGGGAACCCAGGCCTAGTTCGCCAAATCAACGCGACCCTGGAGCGTATGGCGAGCGACGGCACCTGGCAGTCCCTCTACGACACTTGGTTCGGCCCCTTCCTGCCAAGCGGTACACAGCCATCGCCACAGTACAGCGACGACGAAGACATACTTGGAATCTCCCCCACACCGGAAGCTGCTCCAGAAGGCGAGGTGGATAACCGATGAGCGACGAAAACCAGTACTCCGAGCATGCCCAGCAAGCCCAGCATCCCCAGTACACGCCGGAGCCCCAGGAGGATGCTCACGCAGAGGCAGAGGCAGCTGCCACTCAGGCCGTCGCCTTCGACCCATTCGCCGATGAAGACGACGAACAAGAGCCCGGCACTGCCGCTGTCGCCTTCGACCCTTTTGCGGACGATGATGACGATGACGAAGAGTTCGATATCGCCGAATTGTTGGGGCGCGGGGGCTCGTCGTCAAGCGCGACGACCCAACCCGGCGCCCAGACGCCAGATCCGTCGATGGCCTCGCACCGGAAAGCGTTGGAGGACTTCCGCCGGAGGCGATCGAATGCACACCGCGGACGCACTGTCGCCGACGGCATGGTGCACCTGCCGTACATCACAACGCAGGATCCGCGCGATGCAGTAATGAGTGATGAGAAGATTCGAGCGACGAATAAGCCGGCGCCGAGCCTGAAAGCCGGCGATATCGTGGCGGATCAGTACGAGATCGTGGGCCCGATTGCCCACGGCGGGCTCGGCTGGATTTACCTGGCGATTGACCACAATGTCTCGGATCGTTGGGTCGTGCTCAAGGGCATGATGGCAGCGAAAAACGAGAAGGATTTCGCCGTAGTCCAGGCGGAACGCGAGTTCCTCGCGGAAATCTCGCATCCGGGAATTGTGAAGATTATCAACTTCATCGATGAGACGGACGCCAACAGCGCCACCGGCTTCATTGTGATGGAGTACGTCGGCGGCCCGTCGTTACGCAAGCAGCGACGGAGCTACCCAGACGGCGTCATGCCCTGTGACCTAGCGATTGGCTACATCCTGGAGCTGCTCCCCGCGCTGGATTACCTGCACTCGCGCGGCGTTGTCTACAACGATTTGAAGCCGGACAACGTGCTGCTCAGCGAAGACCACGTCACGCTTATCGACGTTGGCGCGGTCACCGGCATCGGCGCCTACGGCCATATCTACGGCACGCCCGGTTTCCAGGCGCCGGAGATTGCCACGACGGGACCAACGATTGCCAGCGATATCTACACAGTCGGCCGCACGCTGGCCTCGCTGATTCTGAAGTTGCCGGCGACCAACGGCATCTACGACCCGGGGCTACCCTCACCTGTCGAAGAGCCTCTATTCCGCCGTTTTTACTCGCTCTACCGCTTCCTACTACGCGCTTGCCACGAGAACCCGGAGGCTCGCTTCGGTTCTGCCGAAGAGATGAGTGTGCAGCTCATCGGCGTATTGCGCGAGATTCTGGCGGTGCGCGACGGCGTGCAATTCCCACAGGCGGTGTCGAATTTCTCGCCGCAGCGTTCCACGTACGGCACTAAGCACCTGGTGTTCCGCACCGACCAGCTTGTCGACGGCATCACCCGCGGCGTGGAAATCACTCCACAAGAAGTGACCTTCGCGCTGCCTGTGCCACTGATTAACCCGACAGATCCGGGTGCGCGCATCCTGAGCGCCTCGTCGTTTACGGAACCCAACGAACTAATCGAAACACTGACCAACGCGCTGTCCGAACCCGAGTATGGTTCTTCGGTGGAAATTCCGCTGGGCATCGTGCGTGCGAAACTGGACCTCGGATTAATTGATGAGGCCCGCGACAGCCTCTGCGATGTCTCTGAACGCTTGCAGCGCGATTGGCGTTACCACTGGTACGAGGGCGTGACTTATTTGCTTCTCGACCAATTCAACGATGCCCTCACCTCGTTCCACCACGTGCTGACAATGCTGCCCGGCGAGCCCGCGCCAAAGCTGGCGCTGGCCGCAACTCTCGAGTTGATTCAACAGCGCTTGGGCATCGCCAACGCATCTCTCCTCGAGCCCTCTGTCGCCCGCGCCGCCGCGAACTTGAGCAGCGCGCTGGATAATGTCGCTGCCGATACGCCCGAAATCTTCTCCCCCGCCTGGGCCAGCGAGTCCCTGTCGCCTCAGACGATTCGTTTCAACACCCTGCGTCTCTACGCCGTCGTGTGGGCGGCCAACCCGACGACGGTATCCTCCGCCTTCGGGCTAGCTCGTCAGCTGGCCTCTGAGCGCCAACACGAAATGGCTATCTCCCAGCTTGACCGCGTTCCCGGTAACTCCCGCCACCATCGCATGGCACGTTTGACGACGATTCTGATGCTCACCTCCGGGATGCCCTCCGAGTTGACCGAATCGAGAATTCGCCGTGCTGCGCGTCGCCTGGTGGAGCTACCAACAAATGAACCGCGCATGCCGCAGCTGCGCATCGCCGTGATGGCGTCCGCGCTGAACTGGTTGCGCAGCTCGAACCTCGACCATGCAGCTAGCTCCAATGGTCTTTTCGATGCGCCCTTTACCGTGGCTGGCCTGCGTGAAGGACTGGAAAAAGACTTACGGATGCTGGCGCGCTCTTCACAGTTTCCGCGACACCGCTACAACTTGGTGGATATCGCAAATCTCATTCGGCCACGAACTTGGCGTTAGCTCTGTACCAGCTCTTTACTGAACCTGGTCAAACATGCGGTTGTGGGCGTGAGCGCCAACCCAGAATTGGTGAATAAAGAGAGAATTGCCGTTCGTGGTTTAAGATATCCTCTATGTTTGCCTCTTCGAAATCCTCTCTCCGCAGCGCTAAGCGTGTCATTATCAGCGCTGCAGCTCTCACCACCGCCTTTGGTATTGGGGCCGGCACTGCCGTTGCCCTGCCAGTTTCCCCAGACCTGCAGTCGCTCAGCCAGAGTGTTCGGGACCTCAAGCTGCCGGAGATCTCGACTCTGAACCCGGGCGACCTTGCTCCTGAGCTCTCTGAGGTTCTGGATTCCTCTTCGGTGAAGCTGCCGGATTCGGTCGTCGCCCTAATCAATGAAAACTTCAGGTTCGCTGAAAACAACAAGCAGGTGGCGGACAAGGTCAAAACTCAGCTGCTGAACGCCATCGACAGCCTGCCGCTGCCAGCTGCGCAGAAGGCCGAAGCCACCCGCGTCGTCAACGAGATTTTCGGTTTGCTGGAGGGCCAAGACAAGCCGTCGCAGCCTGAGCCGGCGCCTGCCCCCGCTCCACAGCCAGAGCAGAAGCCACGCCCTGAACCACGTCCAGAGCCAAACAACCCGTGCCCGCCGAGCGCCCGCGCATGCGTTGACCTGGCTAACCAGAAGACCTGGCTGCAGGAAAACGGCAACATCACCTACGGCCCGGTGCCCATGTCCTCCGGTATGCCAGGTTACGAAACCACCCGTGGGCACTTGAGCGTTACCCGCAAGGTTCGCGATGAGTGGTCGGTTCCTTACAACGGTCCGATGCCGTTCTCTGTGTACTTCACCAACGACGGCGAAGCTTTCCACGAGGGTTCGGTCAATCAGATGTCCCACGGCTGCATTCATCTGAATCACGATGATGCTGTGATGTACTTCAACACTCTGCAGGTCGGCGACGGCGTCTACATCTGGTAGTTACCTGCACTGATGCGTTGAAATAATGACCAGGTGACTGAGCCTATTGAGGCATAGGCGCAGTTTTCCCTGGCGGTGAAAAATGAGCTCGCCCCACTAGAGTCTTCCAGTTTGGAGGACAGTGGGGGCGAGCTCATTTTTGTTGAGTTTTTGTTGAGTTACAGTCGCGGATTCAACAGGTGAGGTACACGGCAGCCGTCGATTACGGGTTACCGCAACCCTGCCTACTCGTCAGGGTTCCGGTCCAAAGAACTAGTCCACGAAGCTCATTGCGTAGCGGGCAATGGCCAGTTCCTCATTGGTCGGTACCACGAAGACCTTGACCTTCGAGTCATCCGCCGAAATCAGACGTGGGCCGTCATTCGGCTGGGAGTTGAGCTCGTCATCAATTTTGATACCGAAGTTCTCAAGCTCAGCCATCGAATCACGGCGGATACCGACGTGGTTCTCACCGACACCGGCGGTGAAGGTGATGGCATCGAGACGACCGAGAATCAGCATGTACGAGCCGATGTAGCGGCGCAGCTGGTGAACATACATCTGGTATGCAGCCCAAGCATCCGGGTCGTGGTCATCCATGCGCTCCTGCAGGACTCGGAAGTCATTGACACCAGAGACACCCTTCAAACCAGACTGGCGGTTGCACAGATTGTCGATCTCATCGATGCTCATGCCGTTGCGGTAGAGGTGGAAGATGACGCCCGGGTCAATGTCACCGGTACGAGTGCCCATCATCAGACCAGCCAGCGGAGTCAGCCCCATCGAGGTATCCACCGCCTGGCCACCTCGGATAGCCGCACACGACGCACCGTTACCCAGGTGCAGCGTAATCTGGTTGATTTCCTCTGCCGGCTTATTCAGAAGGTCCGGCACCTGCTTGGAAACAAACTCATGCGAGGTGCCGTGGAAGCCGTAACGACGGATATCAAACTTCGATGCGACCTCTGCATTTAGCGGGTACAGAGCAGCAGCTGGCGGCATGGTGTGGAAGAAACCAGTGTCGAAGACGGCGACGTGCGGCACGTCGGGAAGCAGCTTGCGAGACTCTTCGATGCCTACAATATTGGCCGGGTTGTGCAGCGGCGCCAGCGGAATAAGGTCGCGGATCATGCCCACGATCTCGTCGGTAATCAGCTCCGGTCCAGAGAACAGGCGACCACCGTGAACGACGCGGTGACCGACGGCGGCAATATCCACCGACTCCGGACCAACACCGTGCTCATCCATCAGCTCGAACGCGCGGTCAAGGCCACTGGCATGGTCAGCGATAGGCTCAGTGATTTCAATCTTCTGTCCGGAGAACTTCAGATTAATAATGCCGTCTTCTTCACCAATGCGCTCCACCAGACCGGAGACATACGGCGGCTGCGTTGAGTCCTTCTCTGGATCTACCAGCTGAAACTTGATAGAGGAGGAACCGGAGTTCAAAACAAGTACGTGACGGGACATAATAATTAGTTTCCTCCAGCCTGAATAGCGGTAATTGCAACCGTGTTGATGATGTCCGGCACCGTGGCGCCACGAGAGAGGTCGTTGACCGGCTTGTTCAAGCCCTGCAGAATCGGGCCGATTGCCAATGCACCACCACAGCGCTGGGCAATCTTGTAACCGATGTTACCGGCGTCCAGATCCGGGAACACGAAAACAGTTGCCTTACCCGCAACGGAGGAATCCGGCATCTTCTTCGCAGCCACAGACGGGTCAATAGCGGCATCGAACTGCAGCGGACCATCGACAGCGAGGTCCGGGGCCAGCTCCTTGGCCTTGGCCAGACCCGCCTTCACACGGTCAACATCCTCACCTGTGCCGGATGCTCCAGTGGAGTAGCTCAGCATGGCGACGCGGGCGTCGATACCGAAGGAAGCTGCAGTCTCGGCGGATACCACCGCGATTTCACCCAGCTGTTCCGGAGCCGGCTTCGGCAGCACCGCACAGTCCGCAAAACCCCACAGCGAGTTGTCCATAACCATGAGGAACAGCGACGACACCGTGGAAGCCGACGGCTTGGTCTTAATGATTTGCAAGGACGGACGAATGGTGTGCGCAGTTGTGTGGGCTGCACCGGACACCATGCCGTCGACAAGCCCGTTGTGAATCATCATCGTCGCGAAGTAGGAGATGTCCCGCATCGTCTCACGGGCCTGCTCCAGCGTGACCCCCTTGGCCTTGCGCATCTCTGCGAACTGTTCCGCGAACTGCTCAACATATTCGGAGGTCTGCGGGTTCCAGAGATGGGCGGCGTCGATGTCAAAACCCAGTTCGGCGGCGCGCGCCTTCATAGCATCCGGGTCACCGAGGATAGTAAGCTCACAGATGTCCTCGCGCAGGAGGTAATCAGCGGCCTCAAGAATGCGGTCATCATCCCCCTCTGGCAGCACAATGTGGCGCTTATCAGTCTTGGCGCGCTGCAACAGCCACCACTGGAAACGCTGTGGAGTCATCACTGCGGTGACCTCGCGGCTTACGACCTTGCGAAGCCCCTCAGCATCGTCAACGGCAACAACGGGAACGTCGAGATCGAGAGTCTTAGCAGCCTCGACTGCTTCCTCCCCTGTGAGAACAACAGCGAGTACCTCGCTGTGACGCTGAGCTGCACTGCTGAGCGCCAAACGAACGCGAGCCTTTGCGGCCTCTGTGTGACAGCCCTCGCCACCAGCGACAACGATGACACCGGCACCGGCGACGGTGGCGATGCGGAAGTCAAAATCGAGGTTGCCGGAGCCGGTCAGAACAGCCGCCCCCTCGTTAGCAGCGCGGTCGTCCTCAACAGCACTGACGATGGTGTCAAGCGCGGATTCCGGATCCACAACAACCTGATCCACAGTGGCGCCGTGAGCCCCACCGACAGTGTGGAGGCAACGTGCCCCACCCAGTGCCTCAGACAATGCCGTAATGACATCCTGTAGATCGTCTGCGCGGTCCACTGAAGTAATCAGGACTGCGGAGTTGTTGGTGGACGCTTGGGCGTTCTTATCGCTCACCGACGTTCCTTTCTCGCACTGCGCTTAATCGTTGACTTATTTGAACGTTGACTTGGCTCGAGCCATTGGACTGCCGGAGGCTCAAGATCATGCTGAGCTTCCAATCCCGCTGAGTCCCAAATCATTATTTTCATCTTATTGTGAGTCACCTTACATCTCACGACGGACTCAAACCCCTTTGGTTACCCCTGGTAGCCACACTTTTCCCCACAGATTCCAACAATTTTCCCGCACAATCGCGCCTTTTATGCGGTTTTTCTAGTGAACTATCCCAAATTCCCACATTGGACGTGACTAAGGTCACATTTAGTTTTGTACGCCTTCAAAAGCATCTCACCGATGATGTGATGCTCGCCTCTCGATTTTTCGTAAGTTATCGCTACGATTGGGGGCGCTACCATTGGGAATGTCGAATAAACCGATAGCTCACCAATAACTCCTTTCCCCACGAGGTCACCGCTGGCAGCTACTTACGCCGCGGTCTCGTGGCCGTCGTAAAGCATTAGAGAAAGAAGGACACGCTTCATGAATCGCCCGCTCCGCGTTGCCGTAATTGGCTCTGGCCCGGCCGGTGTTTATGCTTCCGATGCACTGATGAAATCCAGTACTGACGTGGAAGTCGATCTGTTTGAAAAGATGCCGGCTCCATTTGGTCTAATCCGCTACGGCGTCGCCCCCGACCACCCACGTATCAAGGGCATCATTATGGCCTTACACCGTGTGATGGAAAAGCCGGAGCTGCGCCTGTTTTCCAACGTTGAGTTCGGCAAGGACATCACGCTCGACGAATTAAAGGAGCATTACGACGCCGTCATCTTCGCCACCGGTGCCGTCGGCGACCGCGCGCTGCCAACGCCGGGTGCGGATCTGCCGGAGCACTTTGGTGCTGGTGAATTCGTGGGCTTCTACGACGGCAATCCACTCTTTGAGCGCACCTGGGATCTCTCGGCGGAGTCCGTGGCCGTCGTCGGAGTCGGCAACGTCGCGCTGGATGTCTCCCGAATCCTGGCGAAGACCGGTGAGGAACTGCACGTCACAGAAATCCCGGACAATGTCTACGAGGTTCTGAAGACAAATAAGGCCAAGGAAGTCCACGTCTTCGGCCGCCGCGGCCCGGCACAGGCCAAGTTCACCCCGCTGGAGCTCAAGGAGCTCGACTACTCACCGAACGTCGAGGTCGTTGTCGATCCGCGCGATATTGATTACGACTCCGCATCCGAGATTATGCGTCGCAACTCCAAGATCACTGACCAGGTCTGCACCATCCTGGAGAACTACGCCATCCGTGAGCCAAAGAACGCACCGCACAAGCTCTACATTCACTTCTTCGAGTCGCCAGTGGAAATCCTCAGCGAGGAGGGTACCGACGGCCAGCAGCATGTGACAGGCTTGCGCACTCAGCGCATGGAATACGACGGTGCTGGCGGGCTGCGGCCGACCGGCGAGACCACCGACTGGAAGGTCGGCGCTGTCTACTCCGCCGTGGGCTACCGCTCTGATGCGCTGCCGGGTATCCCGTTCGACAACGTGAAGAATGTCATTTCCAACGTCGGTGGTCGAGTCATCGAATCCGATAACACCGAGGATGAAGCAGCCGAGGCCATCACTGGCCTCTACACCACCGGTTGGGTTCGCCGCGGACCGGTCGGCCTGATTGGTAATACCAAGGGCGATGCCAACGAGGCCGTAGCCAATCTGCTGGCCGATGCCGCCGAGGGCAAGAAATTCAACCCGTCGAAGCCGGAGTTGTCCGCTGTCAACGAGCTGCTGGAGTCCAAGGGTATCGACTACCTGGACTGGGAAGGTTGGCACAAGCTCGATGCTGCCGAACGCACCGCCGGCGAGGCCGAGGGTCGCGAACGCAAGAAGTACGTCGAGTGGGATGAGATGGTCACCCACTCCAAGGGCGAGTAACGGCGAGTAACTAGGACGGATAAAAAGCGTCGGCTACGCCACTACCTTCACGTCCGTGTACGCGGCGCGCGAGTCCCAGCGGCAGCACACAATCGGCGCCAACAGCTCGGCCAATGGCTCACCAAAAGCCACCTGACCAGCACCGTCGGCAGCGCCTGCATCGATGACTCGATCCCACAATAGGCCCGGCGCGGTAAACAGCGGCACCACTACGAGTCCGCGTCCGCGCTTGGCCGCGCGCTCCTGCGCCGCGGCCACAGCATCGGCTCCCTTGATTTTCTCAGGACCGACCACGAATGCCGCGCTCACATGTCCCGGCAGCATCCCGCCAAGGTTTGCCGCAAACTGGTGCACCGCCGCATTGGCATCCTCATCAGAGGAGCCGACCCCCATCACCAGCGCATCGACCGGCCAGGAAAAAGATGCATTCTCCGCCGCTTCGATGATTCGCTTTACGACGGCGCGCTTCGTGCCGTCGCCAAGCCCGAGTCCTTCAGCCACTGTGATGTCAACACCATGCCGATCGCAGAGTCGAACCTGCTCGGGAACGTCGACTCGCGAGTGGAACGCATCGGTGAACAGCAGCGGTACGGCCAGTGCCTGAGTCTCGCCGGCAGCGGCGAGCTCGGCACAGACGGTATCCAGTGAGGGCTCGTCGAGGTCCAGCCAGGCGAGGCGAATCTGAGAGGGCGCATCCAGACGGGTGAGCGGCATCTTCTCGCGCACGAGCGCGACCACGTCTTCGAGCACCGGTTTGGTCTCTGAGTGCCGAGAACCGTGCGCAAGCAGAATCAGTGCGGTCATCGATGGTCTCCTCAGGCTCGCTAGCTGTGCTTTCTGGTTTCTCTACCTGGCAGCTCTACTGGGCAGCGCCACGCACGAGGCCTGCGGTGAGGGTGTCACCGGTGCCCGGCTCAATAAGCAGGAAGGCACCGACACGACCACCGACGCGGTAGGCATCGACCGGGAGCGGCTGCGCGACCTCGATGGTCACCTCAGCGACATCATTGACCGCGAGCTGGTCGGCAACGCCGGTGGGCTCGCCGATCTCGATGTCGATAAGGGCATCGACGGAAGCGATACGCCCACGCACCAGCGCGGCACCGTAGCGCACCTCAACGACACGGCCGACTGCCAGCGGCTTGTCCGCAAGGTGGACAGCCACGGCGGAGAAGCGGCGGACGTCCTCCGGACGGGTGCCACTGATGAGATCACCACGGGCGAGGTCGAACTCGGCATCCAAGCTGATGGCAACCGACTGACCGGCCACGGCCTCAGTGACATCCTCGGCTGCCACGGTGATCTTCGTGACCGTAGCCTGACGGTTGGCGTCTACGGAGACAGTGTCACCCACACGCACACTGCCTGCGGCGATACGGCCAGCGTAACCGCGGTATTCAGTGGCGTGATCACGAATGACGTAGTCGATGGGCAGGCGTAGGTCGGCCTCGGCATCGGTTTCCAGGTCGGCACCGATGTTGAGGTTTTCCAGCAGTTCCAACACAGTCGGCCCCTCGTACCACGGGGTGTGCTCAGACGGATCGACAATGTTGTCGCCGACCAAAGCCGACACTGGAACAACGAAGGTGTTCTGAAGACCCAAACGCTCTGCCAGCACTGCTACATCCGACTCAATCTTGCGGAAGGCTTCTTCGCTGTAGTCCAGCAGGTCGATCTTGTTGACGGCAAAGATTACGTGGCGAACACCCAGCAGACCGGCCACCGTTGCGTGTCGCTTGGTCTGCGTCACGACGCCGTTGCGTGCGTCGATAAGCAAAACGACGGCCTCAGCGGTGGACATACCAGTGATGGTGTTTCGGGTGTACTGCTCGTGACCAGGGCAGTCGGCGAGGATGAACGAGCGGACGTCGGTGGCGAAGTAGCGGTAGGCAACGTCGATCGTGATGCCCTGCTCACGCTCGGCCCGCAGACCATCAACCAGCAACGAGAGGTCAGGATTTTCCTGACCGCGCGCCTGCGAGGAGGCGACGACGGCCTCGTACTGGTCAGCGAGGATGTTCTTCGTGTCGTGCAGCAAGCGCCCGACAAAGGTCGACTTACCGTCGTCGACGGAGCCAGCGGTGCACAGGCGAAGAGTGCGACGAGCGCGAGTGGCGCGGTCGGCGGTAATCAGGGTAGCTGGGGAATTTGGCTGGCTCATCAGAAGTAACCTTCCTTCTTGCGGTCTTCCATGGAGGATTCGGACAACTTGTCATCTGCGCGGGTAGCGCCGCGCTCGGTGAGCTTGGATGTGCGAAGTTCCTCCATGACCTCCGCAATAGTGGTGGCAGTCGATTCGACAGCGCCGGTACAGCTCATGTCACCGACAGTGCGGTAGCGGACAGTGCGAACCTCTAGGGTCTCACCGTCGCGGGGTCCACCCCACTCGCCCGGTGCCAACCACATGCCGCCGCGGTTGAATACCTCACGCTCATGGGCAAAGTAGATGGGTGGCAGCTCGATGTCACGGGCTTCGATGTAGGCCCAGACGTCGGCCTCGGTCCAGTTCGAGATTGGGAAAACGCGAACGTTCTCTCCAGCGGCGTGGCGACCGTTGTAGAGCCCCCACAGCTCCGGCCGCTGACGGCGTGGATCCCAACCGCCGAAGGAGTCGCGGACGGAGAACACGCGCTCCTTGGCGCGGGCCTTCTCCTCATCGCGGCGGGCGCCACCGAGGACGGCATCGTAACCACGGTTGGCAATGGTCTCCACCAGTGGCACGGTCTGCAAGGGGTTGCGGGTGCCGTCAGCACGCTCGGTGAGCACACCGCTGTCAATCCAGTCTTGGACCTTGGCTACGTGCAGCTTAATGCCCGGCTGAGCGGCAATCTTGTCGCGGAATTCAATGACTTCGGGGAAGTTGTGGCCGGTGTCGACGTGGAGCAGCTCTAGCGGGATACCCGCCGGTGCGAAGGCGCGCTTGGCCAGCTCGAGCACGACGACGGAGTCCTTTCCGCCGGAGAAAAGCAGTGCCGGACGGTCAAACTGGCCGGCGGTTTGGCGGATAATGTCGATGGCCTCGGCTTCCAGTTCGGCAAGCCGCGGGTCGAGGCGGTTTTGTACGGAAACGGTGGTTGAGCTTGTCATGGGGTTCTTTCTGTTGTGGCTGTGTTAGCTGTGTTAGCCTTTCGGCTGTTTTAAAAAAAACTGTCTGTATAAGCTGCAGGTCGCAGCTAGCCATGAGCGGCAATTGGCTAGTGACTAGTGGCTGTCGGTATCGTCTAGCCGCCAGCCACTCAAACTAGAGATGCAATCCGCACTCTGTCTTCTCGCTGCCCGCCCAGCGGCCCGAGCGCGGATCCGCACCCTCTGCCACTCGCGCAGTGCATGTCGCGCACCCAATCGACGGGAACCCCTGTTGTGTCAGCGGATGCACAATGAGGTCGTTGTCCTCGATGTACTGGGCAACGTCCTCATCCGTCCAGGTGGCCAGCGGGTTGAGCTTGATGCGACCGGTCTTATCGATTTCCAGTACCGGCGTGTGTGCGCGGGTCGGCGCGTCGACGCGCTTCAGACCTGTGACCCAGCCCTCGTAGGGGCGCTTCACAGCTGACAGCGGCTCGACCTTCCGCAGTGCGCAGCATCGCGTCGGGTCGGTCTTGTACAGGTCGACGCCCTCTTCGGCGTCTTGCTCGGCGCGGGTGCGCTTCGGCTCAATCGACAGCAGTCGGTTGTCGTAGCGCTGTGCAACCTGCTCCGCCACATCAAGGGTCTCCGGGAAGTGGTAACCCGTATCCAGGAAAACCAGGTCGGCTTCCGGCGCGTGCCGAGCAGCCAGTTCCGCCAATACCGTGTCCTGCATCGACAGGGTCACAGCCAGTGGCGTGTGCAGGTGCTCCGCACCCCATTCCAGTACTTCCCCGGCAGTGGCAGTCTCCAGCTTGGAGCCCCACTCCAGCGCGAGCTCGATCAGACGACGAGCGGTCTCCGGATTGTCCAGCACATCCTGACGCGCGAGCGCCTCCTGAGTCTTAATGACTTCAGCGGTTTTCAGTCCCGTGCTCATGACGCCACCTTCCTATCAATATGACCATGCAGTTTCACTGTGAATACCCGGCAGCATTCGCGGCATTGCCAGGCGTAATCGGTTTCCAGGTCGGGCCACAGATCATCACCGCCGCAGTAAGGGCAATGCATCACCGCACCCCGGTTCGGATTGGGGTGTGCGCTTCGGCCACCGATTCCCAGTCGCGCTGGCGTCTCGTCTTTTTCGCTTGACGACGGCCCCTGCGACCGAACCCCATTGGGAGATTCACTCACTTCAGGTCCTCCTCATCAGCGCGGACAATCCACTCGCGGAACTGTTCACCCTCGTGGCGCTGCTCCTTGAAGTGATTGACGACGCGCTCGATGTAGTCACCCAGTTCTGCCGAGGTGACCTTGTGTCCGCGAACCTTGCGGCCGAAGTTGGCATCGAGCCCCAGCGAACCACCGAGGTGAACCTGGAAACCCTCGACACGGTTGCCCTCGTCGTCGGTGACAATCTGCCCCTTGAGTCCGATGTCGGCAATCTGCGTGCGGGCGCAGGCATTCGGGCAGCCATTGAGCGCAATGGTGATTGGGACGTCGAGGTCACCGAGGCGTTCCTCCAAGTCGCCCACCAAATCAATTGCGCGCTGGCGCGTGGTGACAAGTGCGAGCTTGCAGAACTCTAGGCCGGTGCAGGCCAGGATGCCCCGTCGGAAAGCAGAAGGCTTGGCAGACAGGCCAATTTCGTCGAGTTCTGCGAGCAGGGAGTCGACCTGGTCGTCGGCGACGTCGAGGAGAATGAGCTCCTTCATCACGGTGGTGCGGACGCGGGAAACACCGTGGCGCTCGGCGATGTCGGCGAGCTTGACCAGGTCAGAGCCCGGAACACGGCCAACAGCGGGCTTAACACCGACGTAGTTGAGACCGTCGGCCTGCTTGTGCACGCCGATGTGGTCCCGGTCGCCCTCGAAAGGTTCGGGTGCGGGGCCGTCGATAAGCTTGCGGTTGAGGTAGTCGTCTTCGAGTACCTGGCGGAACTTCTCCGCGCCCCATTCGGCAACGAGGAACTTCAGACGCGCACGATTGCGCAGGCGACGGTAGCCGTAGTCCCGGAAGATGCGGCACACGCCCGCCCATACCTCGGGAACCTCGTCCTCTGGGATCCAGGCGCCGAGACGCTGGGCGAGCATCGGGTTGGTGGAGAGACCACCACCGACCCAAACGTCGAAACCGGGGCCGTGCTCTGGATGATTGACACCGACGAAGGCAACGTCCTGGACCTCGTGGGTGACATCGAGACGCGGGGAACCGGAAACTGCCGACTTAAACTTACGCGGTAGGTTGGAGAACTCGTCGCCGGAGAGGTACTCCTCCTTGATGCGGCGGATGGCGTTGGTGCCGTCGACAATTTCATCGGCCGCAACACCGGCAACCGGGCTGCCTAGAATAACGCGGGGAACGTCGCCGCAGCCAAAGTTGGTGTCGAGACCAACTCGCTCAAGGCGGTCCCAGATCTCCGGCATATCTTCGACGCGAATCCAGTGCAGCTGGACGTTCTGGCGGTCGGAGAAGTCCGCAGTGTCGCGGGCGAAGTCGCGGGAAATCTCGCCGATGGTGCGAATGCCCTCGGTGGTGGTCTGGCCACCGTCGAGGCGGACGCGGAGCATAAAGTACTTGTCCTGCAGCTCGGCGTTGGTCTTCACGCCGGTGTGCTCACCGCTAAGCCCCTGCTTGCGCTGGGTGTAGAGGCCAATCCACTTAAAGCGAGGCGCTAGGTCCTCCGCGGGGATGGAGTCAAACCCCTGCTTGGAGTAGATGTCGATAACACGCTGCTTAACGGCGATGCCAGCATCTTCTTTCTTAATGCGCTCGTCGTCGTTAAGTGGCTCGCGGCCGTCGATAAGCCACTGCCCCTGTGGCTTCGGTGCGCGCTTCTTACGTCGGGTAGCCGCTGCGGAAGCTGGACGCTCGGCGGTTTTCGTAGGAGAGCTCATGGGGAATCTACCGAATCACTTTCGTTTTGTTCTCGTTGACCGAATTAGTTTCTAATCTTTATAGACCGTTTGGTCTACGTTGCATTGCAGGCAACATTAGACCGACCAGTCTGGCTAGTGCAAGCCGGGACACGCTCGGATACCTAGCGGACTTCCGCTTCGCCCACGCGGACACCGTTTTTCGCACCCACTTTGACACCTTCAGAAGCATCCTCGGCCCCGGCATCAACCGAAGCGGGTGATGGAGATCCAGAACTAGGCACATCAGCCGAGGAAGACTGAGAAGTCGGCTCAAGTTGGACCCGCTGACGCAGCCCCGGAAGAGTGTCGTGCGAACGCGCCCACAGCACCAGCACAACGACAACAAAAGCCCACACGAGCAGCGCTGTCGTCAGTACGCCCCCAGAAACCAGCGACGAAAACAGAGTGCGAATATTCAGCCCCACCAACACGCCGCCGATCGCAATCCCAAGCAGCCGCGGATTAATGCGCCCCACCAGGTACGCAGCCAAGGGTGCCGCAATCACACCACCGCACAACAAACCAATTACCGGTGCGGCATGCTGAGTGAATTCCTCCCGCAGCTTGGGCAAAAAGCCCAGTACAGCCGCCAAGGCAACGAGAAATTCCGCCGCAGAGACAGTACCGATAATCTTGCGCGGCTGGTCAGCCTCAGCGCCGAGCAAAGTTGAGGTGGTAACAGGCCCCCAACCACCGCCTCCAGTGGAATCAAGCAGGCCACCAAAGAGCCCCAGCGGAGCGAGCTTCTTCGCCCCCCAGGCCTTCTTCTTGCGCTTAACATTGGCCAAAAAGGCGAAGCGGATAATCACCCACAGACCGAGGAAAAGCAAGATTGTCGAGGTCACAGGCGTCGCGGCATCACCGTCGAGATTCGCCAAAAAGGTCGCACCAATAAAGGCACCGATAGCACCCGGCACGCCAAGACTCAGCGCGCGTCGCCAGTCGACATTGCCGAATCGCCAGTGTGAAATACCGGAGGCCAGTGTCGTACCCACCTCTGCTACGTGAACCACCGCCGACGCAGTGGCAGCACTACTACCAGCGACAATAAACAGCGAAGTAGCGGTGACACCGAAAGCCATCCCCAGAGTGCCGTCGACTAATTGCGCGCCAAGGCCGATTAGCACGAAGACTATGAGTTTTTCCATGACAAGCCCTTCCCCGCTTACCCAACCAGAGCCTGCCGTTGCCACGATGCTCGCACGACGAGCCCCTTTCAGAGCTCATTCAGCAGAAGCGATGCGCAGCAAAACCCTCTCAAGCCAAAGCAGTGATTCTTGCGGTGTTTTGTGTTTGCTTTTTGTAGACCAGTTTGTCTATATTCTGTTTCAGCAAGCATAGACCGGTTGGTCTACGATAAGCAATCGCGACAAAGAAAACGTAGAAAAAGGATTCCACCCAATGACCAACGACCAGACTGCAGCCCAGAACACGGCCGCTTCCTCACTGCCCGATCTCGCCAACTCCACCACGCCACTGCGTGTAGCCGTGGTTGGCTCGGGCCCGGCCGGCATCTACGCCTCCGACGCGCTGATGAAGTCCGGCCGCGATGTCGCCATCGACCTCTACGAGCGCCTTCCAGTGCCGTTCGGCCTCATCCGCTACGGTGTTGCGCCAGACCACCCGCGAATCAAGGGCATCATTAAGTCCCTCCACCGAGTGCTGGACAAGCCGCAGGTTCGACTGCTGGGCAACGTGGACGTCGGCAAGCAGGTCAGCGTTGATGAACTGCGCCAGTTCTACGACGCCATCATCTTCGCCACTGGCGCGACCGGCGACCGCGATCTGAACATCCCGGGCTCGGATCTGCCGGAGCACTACGGCGCCGGTGAGTTCGTAGGTTTCTACGACTCCCACCCGGAGTTTGCTCGCGAATGGGACCTCTCTGCTGAGTCGGTCGCTGTGATCGGCGTCGGTAACGTGGGTCTCGACGTCGCCCGTATTCTCGCCAAGACTGCCGATGAGCTGCACGTCACCGAAATCGCCGACAACGTCTACGACGGCCTGGCAAAGAATGCCGCCCGCGAAGTCCATGTCTTTGGCCGTCGCGGTCCGGCTCAGGCAAAGTTCACTCCACTGGAGCTGAAGGAACTGGACCACTCTGACACCATTGAGGTTGTCGTGAATCCGGAGGACATCCAGTACGATGCCGCCTCCGAAACGTCCCGTCGCGAGTCCAAGATCACCGATCAGGTCTGTACGATTCTGGAAAACTACGCCATCCGCGAGCCAAAGGGCGCCCCGCACAAGCTCTTCATCCACTTCTTCGAGTCCCCGGTCGAAATCATCGGCGAGACCGGTGAAGATGGAGTACAGCACGTCAGCGCTATCCGCACCGAACGCACCGAACTCGACGGCGAGGGTGGCGTCCGCGGCACCGGCAAGTTCACCGAATGGCCGGTCGGTGCGGTCTACCGCGCAGTCGGCTACCGCTCCGACGCAGTCACCGGCGTACCGTTCGACACCGGCACGCACACCATCCCAGATGCCGGCGGCCGCGTGCTTGACGACATCGACGGCAACCACATCCAGGGCCTGTACACCACCGGCTGGATTCGCCGTGGCCCGGTCGGCCTAATCGGTAACACCAAGGGCGATGCCAACGAAGCTGTCGGCAACCTCATCGCCGACTGGGAGGCAGGTCGCCTGGCCGCACCTGCAAAGCCCACGCATAACGACGTCGACGAGTTCCTGGCCGACAAGGGCCTCCAGGTCACCACCTGGGAGGGCTGGCACGCACTCGACGCCGCCGAGCGTGCCGCGGGCGAAGCCGAAGGCCGCGAGCGCAAGAAGCTGGTCGAGTGGGCTGACATGGTTGCGGCCTCCACGGTCGTCGCAAAGCAGCCAGATGCCGATGACGTGGCCGAAGCTGTGCACGAAGCTGTTGTGGAGACCGTCGCGAGCTAGCGCATCGGGTCTAACCGGACAGTTGATTGTGCACGTCAGTCGATCTTCGGATTAGAGTTAATACATGGCTTATCATGCAGACTCATCCAACCTGGACGTCAAGGAAGTTCTGACCTGGGAAGGCTTCGGCGTCGCCTCCCGTGAACTGGCACAGCAGATTGTCGACTCGGACTTCGACCCGGAGATTATTATCGCCGTGGCCCGCGGTGGCCTGCTGCCAGCAGGCGCACTCAGCTACACCATGGGCGTCAAGCTCTCTGACGCCATCAACGTCGAGTTCTACACCGACGTGGCGGAGACCCTGCCGGATCCGGTTCTGCTGGAGCCGCTGCTGGACATCGAATCGATTTCCAACCGCCGCCTGCTGGTCGTCGACGATGTGGCTGACTCCGGTCGCACGCTGCATCTGGTGCTCGACCTGCTCAAGAAGCACGGCGCTGAAGTCCGTTCCGCTGTGCTCTACGGCAAGTCCCGCTCGGAGATTGCACCGGACTACGTCTGGAAGCACACCGATGACTGGATTGTCTTCCCCTGGTCGGCCGAGCCACCGGTACAGAAGTCCAAGTAGATTAAGTAGCTTACGCACCACAGCGGGCACACAAAAAGTGCGCTGCGGAGCCAGTTAAGGCCGTACCGCAGCGCACACTAGGTCGTCGAACTAGCCCAGTTCGACGACCTTAATCTTTGATGCCGCCTCCGATGCGCGCTCACGAGCAGCATCGACAGAATCCGCGGTCGAAACAGCAACACCCATGCGGCGACGCGGGCCAGCAACCGGCTTACCAAAGATACGAATATCGGTCTCCGGAATAGCCATGGCCTCCGTCAGCCCGGTGTAACCCGGCTGCTCGATGTCAGCACCGCCGTAGACGACAGCGGAGGCTCCCGGGGACACCAGCGTGACGTCGATAGGCAGACCCAACACTGCGCGCGCGTGCAGCTCGAACTCGGAGAAACGCTGCGTACCCATGGTGACCATGCCGGTGTCGTGCGGACGCGGGCTGACCTCGGAGAACCACACCTCATCGCCGCGGACAAACAGCTCGACGCCGAAGATACCGCGACCGCCCAGCGCGTTGGTGATGCGCGCGGCGACAGAGCGAGCATTGTCCAGGGCGTTTTCGCTCATGGCAGCCGGTTGCCAGGACTCAACGTAGTCACCATCCTGCTGACGGTGGCCGATGGGCTCACAGAACCACGTTGCCCCCTCGCCGGTCTCCGGATCAACGGAGCGCACGGTCAGCAGCGTGATCTCATAGTCGAAATCGACGAAGCCCTCCACGATGACGCGACCGGACTCAACGCGACCGCCACTCATGGCGTAATCCCACGCGGCCTGGACATCTTCCGGCGAACGCAGCGTGGACTGTCCCTTGCCCGAGGAACTCATGACCGGCTTGACCACGCATGGGAAGCCAATCTCATCAACAGCTGCGGTGAACTCATCAAAGCTGGAGGCGAAGTGATAGCGGGAAGTCGGCAGCCCCACCTCTTCCGCAGCCAGGCGGCGAATACCCTCTCGGTTCATGGTCAGCTGAGTCGCCCGTGCGGTCGGAATAACGGTGACGTCCAGCGTCTCATCTTCCTCGACCTCTGCCAGCACCTCGGTTGCCAGAGCCTCAATCTCAGGGACGATGAAGTGTGGCTTGACCTGGAGAATCAGGTCCCGCAGTGCGCTAGGGTCCGACATATTCAACACGTAGGCGTGGTGAGCTACCTGGTGTGCCGGTGCATGCTCGTAGCGATCGGCAGCGTGCACCTCAACGCCAAGACGCTGGAAAGCAATGGTCACCTCCTTGCCGAGCTCGCCAGAGCCGAGCAGCAGAACTCGCGTTGCTCCCGGCTGGTACGGGGTTCCGGTGACTTCAGGGGTGAACATCGAGATAAATTCGCTTTCGTCTACGGCACATACGCTGCGCAACCAGCAGCTGTTAAATTGATTGCCTCCAGCATACGACAGCGAGCTGATTCACCGCGGCGGGCACGGGCGGGAACCTAGCGCGGGAACACCCGCTGGAACTCAGCCAGCGCCACCTCACGGTCAGCGGCCAGGACAACATTCGCCACCGCTCCGGCTGAATCCTCCACCACCTGGCCGCGGCGTGCTGGCTCATCTGCAAAGGTTCGCTTATCGACGCCCACGAGACGCATCTTCTCCACTTCCCCGGTCACCGCACCGACGGCCACCATCGCGGCAAAGAGGTCATGAACCTGCGCCTTGTAACCGACTCCAACTCCCTGGTGGAACTCAAAGTAGAACTTCAGTGAGCGACGCAGAACACGCAGTAGCTCCGGGTTCATACCGGCATCTCGCCAGGATTCAATCTCAGTATCACTAATGGTGATGGTCTCGGTGACATTGAGCGGAACCAGCGTCGGCACCGGCGCGCCTGCGGCGGTGGCGATGCTGCGCACGGCATCCTCCGGGCGCTCGACGGCCACAGCGCCCGCGGTGCCGAAGACCTCGATGACCGCGGTGGGGTCAACCCAGAAGTTCCATTCCGCAAACTCGGTAACGTTACCGTGGTACTCCACAGCACCACCCATAATGGTCACGCCGTCGAGCTCCCGCATGAGTTCCGGGTACTTCTTCAAAGCGGCCACGTAGGTGGTCATAGGGCCAGTGACCAGCAGGTGCACCTTCTCCCCCGTCGACCGTGCCTGCTCGATGACCTGGCGCCACAGCGCCAGCGGATCCGCCGCTCCTGCGCGCCCCGGTTCGTAGATGACGGCCGGTGGCGCCAGGTTGTAGCCCAGCCCGTACGGGCCATGAGTCTCAGGCGTGGTGGTCAGCTCACGGTCAGCGGGCCCCTCGAAACCGCTGACGACCGGAACCTCCGGACAACCACAAAGATTCAGCATGTACTTGGTATTACGGGCAGACCATGCCGCAGTGGTGTTACCACCTGCGCAGGTCACACCCACCAGCTCGATCTCGCCTGCGGTATGCAACCCCGCGAGGTAGACGAGAGCAAGACTGTCATCGATACCCGTGTCAACGTCGGCAAGCACTTTCAAACGCGTCATAAGGTCAAGTGTGACACGAAACACGCTCGGCCCGCAGAGCTAAACATGGGCAAAACAGGGATACAGACGAGTTTCCGCTGGTGCTGGCCGGGTTTACTAGTTCGTCGACATCGCTGCATCACCCACCGGAGCAGGCTCCGGCAGCGGCATATTCAGCTCGGCCAAGACCTCGCGCAGTCGCGTCGGGTAGTCGGTGATGATGCCGTCGACACCAGCGGCAATCTGCTCGCGCATGGTCTCCTTTTCGTTCACCGTCCATGGCACCACCTTCATGCCGGCCTCATGCGCACGGGAGA
Source organism: Corynebacterium sp. 401_CJEI (assembly GCF_001076435.1). NCBI lineage: Bacteria > Bacillati > Actinomycetota > Actinomycetes > Mycobacteriales > Corynebacteriaceae > Corynebacterium > Corynebacterium sp. 401_CJEI. The sequence goes on along the minus strand of NZ_JVIP01000035.1, from coordinate 53,524 downwards.
TTAGCTCCGGCGTGGCGACCGGGTGGTAGTCAGCATCCGACGGTGTCTTGCCGTAAGGAATGCTGTGCGTCGGCGAGAGCACCTGCACGCCGAGCTGCTTGGCGGCCTCGATGATGTCGCCATTGACCTCGTCGTAATTGACATCGCCAATCCAAGGAGAATCCTTCTTCCAGGTGGTTTCGTCCCACAGCATGACCAGCGGAATCTCCGGGTTCCGTTCCGCGACCAGCGGCAACGAGCGCCAATCGAAGGATTGAATCATCACACGATCAGCCACACCCGCGCGGTCAATCTCGTCGAGAATCACATCGACGAACTCCTGCGGTTCTGCCGAGTCAGCGCGCTTTTCGCCCTCGATCTTGGTCTCAATGTTGAAGTGGATGTCCTGGTTATCCTTAGTCAGCTCGAACAGCTCCGGCAGGGTCATCATCCTATTGCCCTTGATTGGCTCCGCATCCGGGAAGTCCTCGAGCTTCTTGTCACAGACCAGGGTTTGTACCTGCTCATAGGTGAGATCATGTACGAGCTTGCCGACGTACGGGTACTGCGGGTCCCCCTCCGTCACTGGCTCGGTGTCCGAGCACTTGTCGTCTTGGATTTCCGGATCGTGCCAGACCATAGGCACGCCATCCTTCGTCAGGACGATGTCCAGCTCCAACGTCGTAACGCCCAGCTCCAACGAGTTGATCATCGCCTGCTTGGACTCCTCCGTCCACTCACCGCGACCACCACGGTGTGACTGCAGATCAAAACCCTCCGGCAGCTTAGCCATCGCAGCCGGCCGCACATTCGCGGCCGCATTCAGCTCAGCGACCTGCTGCTTTTCAAAGGTCTTCTCTTCGCTCGACGTAGTGCTAACCGCGCTTGCACTGCTTGACGACGATGCCGCGTCGTTGTCCGCATCATTGCTGCATGCTGCAATAGGAGAAATAGCAAACGCGCCCATAGCGATGGCCGCGATTGCGCGACGCGTGCCGTGGACGCGTGAATTCTGAGGCTGCTCGCTCTGCTTGGTCCGTTCGTCAAACATGGAGTCAGATGAGTTGCGAGAAGACATGGCCGGTGATTTTTCCTCTTTGGGCGTAGTATTAGCGACTTCATAGCGACGGCATAGTACCGACAACACAGTGTCGACAAACTACCGTCGGAGGTTTACGGAACACAGAAATCTGGGTGAAAACTGTGTGGTGCGCCACTACTTTAAAACGGCCTGACAGCACTCGCATCTGGAGCGAGTGCTGGGTGAGCGTTTAATTTCCCTCTGCCTTTGGAATCTCGCCGTCTTGAGCGACCTCTGACCCATCCCAGGAGTACGTAACGGGAGCGTTGTACTGGTCTTTAAAGGCGAAGGCACCGCCGTCTTCGATCATTTTATTGACATCGAAGAAATTGACGGTCACAGTTTTGCCATCGCCTTCGACCGAGTTGATTGTCTGCGGACCACCGGCGGTACCCACGTACTCGCCCTTATGAAACAGCAGCACTGCACCAGCGGTAGTTGAATGCGTAATTTCATTCTGTACTGCTGAGGCAAAGGTCAACTCGCTGGTGGTATCCCAGTTCGTATCGTCCGTGACTGTCCAACCGCTGCCATTGCCACCTTCCATTGAGTTCAGGTCGGCAACCGCTTCTTCGAAAGCCTCTTCCTGAGTTGGCGCAGAAGAACCCCCATCGGAGTCGTTGTCATCGACATCCGGATTGGGGGTATCTGCACTTTCACTGTCATCCTCGACAGTGGTGGTCGTAGTGATGGTCGTCGTTTCTTGATCTACCTGAGAAGCAGAGGTCGGTGCTGCGGTCTCATCAGTGGAGCAACCGGACAAAGCCACTACACCTGCGACCGCCGCGCTAACCAGCATCGACCCGCGACGAACTGAATGACCACTCATGGCTGGAACCTCTTCTGTTCTCTCAAGTTTTCTCAAGCACTGCGCTACGACGGAGCATTACTTTCTCATGTCCGACTCGGAATTGAGTTTACTTGGGAAAACTCAAGAGACCCCGGGAGTGTCCAAGAATTTTCGAAAGCTCTCGAAAATTCTCGGGAGTCCTTAGGAAGCGGGTGTCGCGCCGCCGGGAATCTTGCCCTCGTGGACAACGTGATCTCCGTTCCAGAAGAAGTGAACATTAGAGGTGAACTTGGCCGCATCAGCGTTCGGCGCACCTGCGGCCTCCTGGGCCTCCCAGTCGTGGTAGATCACTGAGATGTTCTTACCATCGGGGGTCGGCGTCACCTTGTTGATGTGCTGAGGCCGGTCAGAGTCCGTACCAATGAACTCACCCTTGTGGAACATCAACAGCACAGTGGAGGACTGAGCGTTTCCCTGCTTGGCCTGATCTGCGAGAGCAAAGCTCAAATCGCTACACGGGCTGAAGTTGGAGGTGCCAGTGTACTTCCACCCATCATGGTTGTTCGGACGCTCCCTGTTGACCTTATCCAGGGCCTCTTGGATTTCAGGTGCAGCCGGGTTCGGGGTACAGCGATCCGCCTTCGCGGGAGCTGGAGCCGGCGCCGGTGCTGGGGCCGGTTCCGCCTGAGCCGCAGGAGCTGCAACGGCTCCACCTACTGCGGAGAAAATCATCGCGCCGGAAAGTACGGCGGAACTTGCCAGTCGTTGTACTCGGTGTCCTGTGTTTTGCATGAAAACCACACGCCTTCTGTCGTTTGGACTTCTGTCGTTGGACCACGCGGTGAGGCCTACGATACAAAAATGACTCTGGGATGCCAGTGTCAACTGACAATTCCCAGAGCCTTCTCGTGGTTAGCAAATGTTCTTTTTTACAGCAGCCAGCGGTTTCGACACCGAAGATTTTTTATCTAACAGTTCGATAAAGTCGGGTCGAAAGCCGGACTATTTTCCGGCTAGTTCGCCACTGTCCCCAGACTAAGTGTCCAGCGCTAGTTGTCCAGCACGTCGTGGACAACGATAGTCTGGTCACGACCCGGGCCAACACCGATGTAGGAAATGCGAGCGCCAGAGAGCTCCTCCAGGCGGTTCAGGTAATCCTTGGCCTTGTCCGGCAGCTCATCGAAGGTGCGGCAGCCAGTGATGTCTTCGTCCCATGCAGGCATGGTCTCGTAAATCGGGACAGCGTGGTGGAACTCCGACTGGGTGAGTGGCATTTCGTCGTGACGCACGCCATCAACGTCGTAAGCGACACAAATCGGAATCTCGCCGATACCAGTCAGGACATCCAGCTTGGTGATGAACAGATCCGTGAAACCGTTGACGCGCGCGGCGTAGCGAGCCAGCACCGAGTCGTACCAACCACAGCGGCGCTTACGGCCGGTGTTGACTCCGACCTCACCGCCGGTGGTCTGCAGGTACTCGCCCCACTTGTCGAACAGCTCCGTCGGGAACGGGCCAGCACCGACGCGGGTGGTGTAGGCCTTCATGATGCCCAGCACCGAAGTGATCTTCGTCGGGCCGATGCCGGTGCCCACGCAGGCACCACCAGCGGTTGGGTTCGAGGAGGTCACGAACGGGTAGGTGCCGTGGTCGACGTCGAGCATGGTGGCCTGGCCGCCCTCCATGAGGACGTGCTTGCCGGCATCCAAAGCCTGATTGAGCTCAAACTCCGAGTCGATAATCATCGGGCGCAGACGATCGGCGAAGCCCATGAAGTAATCAAAGACTTCATCCGGGTCGATAGCGCGGCGGTTGTACAGCTTGACCAGAATCTGGTTCTTCTGAGCCAGCGAAGACTCAATCTTCTGGCGCAGAATCGACTCATCCAGAATGTCCTGGACACGCAAGCCCGTACGGCCGACCTTGTCGGCATACGTCGGGCCGATACCGCGGCCAGTGGTGCCGATAGCGCGCTTACCCAGGAAGCGCTCGGTCACGCGGTCCAGCGTCTGGTGGTACGGAGCAACCATGTGGGCATTGCCGGAAACGCGCAGGCGGGAGGCTTTTGCACCGCGAGCTTCGAGGCCATCAATCTCGTCGAAAAGCGCCTCGAGGTTGACCACACAGCCGTTACCGATAATCGGCACAGCGTTTTCCGACAGCACACCCGCCGGAAGCAGCTTCAGCTCGTACTTCTCACCGCCGACGACAACGGTGTGGCCGGCGTTATTGCCACCGTTGGGCTTGACGACGTAGTCGACGCGGCCACCGAGAATATCGGTTGCTTTGCCCTTGCCCTCGTCGCCCCACTGGGCACCGACGATAATGATTGCGGCCATAGTCCTACTTCAACTCCTGGGATTGCAGACGACGCATTAGAGTGTAGTCCTATGCGTATTGTTGTGCTGCAGTGTGGCCCCGATGTACCCGCGTTTTCCCAATTGCTCCGCCAATCATGGTCTACATCAGCACCGTCCACACCATCAGCACCAGCTACTCCGGCACCACCCGCCTATGCGCTTCACGACGTCGCGATGATCCCCACCCGCAAGGAGCTGGCTTTCATCGACGACCTGGCCAAGGACGTACTGCCTGTCGATACAGCTCCGACGCCGGAGGAAATCTCCAAGCAGAAGAAAGTCGACCACTTAGGCGCTCCGCAACCCGCTCCGCAAAAGCCGAGCGAGCCGTTACGAATTGTGGTCGTTGGCACCGACGCGGCACTGGCTACCGTGGCAACCTACCTGATGCGCAAGAACCTCCTGTGGATTGAAGTGGCACATGTCCCCACCGCGCCCTCGACCGCGGCCAAAAACTGGGGCATCGAAGGAGGAGAAGGGCTCGATGCGGCGGCCGCGCTCACACGCCCGACGACGCCAGTGCCGCTGATTCGCGACGACACCGGCCACGCAATTGTTGGTTACGCCCTACTGACAGAGCCGGGAATTACCGGAGTGTCCTCGGCAAACGGGTTTACTGGCGAGGTCTATGTCGACGAGCATCAGATGTTCTCCGGCACATCCACCGGCCTGCAGATTCGCCCTACCCCCGATGCCCCGGGCATCGTTGCGGCCGAAGTTCCGGCGCCGGATGCGGAAAACGGTAACGAGGGTGAGAGCGGCAAAGGCCTGCTGAGCCGACTCGGATTGGGGCGCGGTGGCCGTCGTAAAGCGAAAGAAGCCCCGGCCCGCGAGCTACACCGTCCGATGACGGGTCGGGCAGTTCAAGTTGGTGGCCTGGGCTTCCGATATGTGCGCGATGGCGTGGAGTCACGAAAGCCGAGAGAGAAGACAACTCTGTACCGACACCTTCGCGACTTGCAGATTGTGCACTAACTGCGGCGGGCAATAGCCACGGTCTGCCTGTGCGAAAGTGGCGTGCATGAAAGTGACCTGCGCGAAAGTTCGAGTACAGATAACATTTGGGTGTTAAAGCCACTGCCCGCCACTGCCTCGATAGGACAGCATCATGACTGACAACACCCCACGGCTACGCGCTGGCGACCAAGCCCGCCACACTGCGCTGGAACGCTTGGAATGGGCATTCCGCGATGGCCAGATTGACTTTGCGGAATTGCAGGAGCGCACCGAGAAAGCCCAAAAGGCGACGTACATCGATGAGTTGCCCGCATTGACACAGGACTTGTCGCTGCCCGCGAACCTGGCCGAGCCGACTCCACATGCGCACCCAAACCCTAACCTGCGCCCGAACCTACACAGCGTCCCGGACGAGCACCATTCGGTGGCACCGAATGCAGCCAACAATCATCAACCAGCTCGGATTGATAGCTCCGCCGCGGCAACTGGTTCGAAGCTCTCCATCGGCATCTTCGGCGGCACCGACAAGAGAGGCCCGTGGACGTGCGCTCCCACGCACACCACGGTGGCGGCCTTCGGCGGGACTGGCTTGGATTTCCGCGAGGCCATCCTGACCGCGGAAACCACTGTCGTCAACATTGGCTGCGCCTTCGGTGGAGTCGACGTCATTGTCCCCGACCACTACCAGGTTGATGTCGACGTGCTGCCCATCTTCGGCGGCACGGATGTTACTGGAAACCCGGGACGTAACCTTCCTGCTCCTGGCGCAGGACAGGCTCCGAAGATTATTGTGCGCGGCTTTGTCGCTTTCGGCGGCGTCGAGGTCAAGCGCGTACCGCACTAGAGCATGCTGCAATAGCACGTGGGCAGTAGCATGTGCGCCGGAGCACGTGGGCAGTAACCGACGGGCGCCTAGCGAGCCGCTACTCACCCACTCCTCACCGGCTACTCGTCCCATACCTCCGGCGGCATTGCTGGGAACGGGGTCGTCGGCGGCAGCGTTGCCACAGCTGAACGCCTGGACAGGCCACACACCTGCAACAGGTCCACCACCAATGAGCGGGACTGCGCAAACACAACCTGTTCCGACAGCGTTGCGTCCTCGATCACGCGTGGGTGCATTTTCGCCGCTAAACGACGCAAGTACCGAACCACGTCTTCAAGCTTGACCTCTCCGGATCCCTCGGAAAGCTGAGCGATAGCGATGTCGCCGGACTCGAAAGGCAACTCGCCCCACTCTGGGATTCGGCGCACGGCGGCTTCGTCGTCAAGCACATGACTGACCAGACGCGTACCTTCAGACACGCCGAGAACAAGTGCGCACAGTTCGGACGAGAAGTCGATGTGGTCCTCACGTGCTGTGATAGCGCGACGCGCGAGCACACGGATGTTGCGCATGGCGTTGTCGACGGGATGAACCATACGTGACAGCGAGTGGATTCGATCCCGGGAGCGCCAGAGCAACGGCGAGATACGGACCTGCTCGCCCGCGTCGGCGACAGTGCGGTCCATCAGCGAGACTTGCGCCTGCATGGAGCGCACCACGCTCAGTGCGGTGCGGATGCGATCGGTGTCGCCCTCTTTCATGCCGATGCCGATGTCATAAAGTACATCTGCACCCATGTCGAGGACCTTGGCCACCTTGCGGCGAGCACCCGCCAGCGGGCTTCGCGGCAATATCATGAGCACAATAATGCCCACCACACCACCGACGAGAGCATCGATCATTCGGTAATAAGAACCAGCGGTGCCCGGCGGAATAATGGTGGCGATGAGCACGGCTGAAGATGCCGCTTGGTTGACCACAAGCGGTCCTCGACCGACAAACACACCGATGACCATGGCGACGAACACACCGACGGTCAGCTGCCAGATACCCGAGCCGAGGATGGAGATAATCACATCACCAATGCCGACTCCCAACGAGGCACCGAGCACCAACTCCACAGAGTGCTTTAAGCGAGGACCTGCGGTCATCACGTTGAGGCTGATGAAAGCGGCCATCGGCGCGAAGAACGGGTTGGGGTGCCCCAGTACCTCAAGTGCGAACCAGTAGGCCAACCCAGCGGCTAACGTGGCTTGGACAATGAGCATCCAACGGGAGCGCACACGGTCAATCGCATGGAGGAAACGCGTGCGGGGCCTCACTTTCTGACGCAACTTGTTTGCTGCGCGGGAGGCCGGATGTAGGTACGTATTGCGAAAATCTTGGAAATCCGGGCGCGGATTATCCTCGACGAATTGCGTTTCCTTAGCTTCGACGAGGTCGTCGACATGCGCGGGAGCAAGGTCCTCTAGATTCCTGGCAGCTGCGGCATCCTTATCTTCCCCACCAGCTATGCCAGCCATGCCGAAGTCACCATCCTCATGTAAAAAACTGTGCGCTTTTTATGTACCCGTTGTGCTGTTGTGCACTCTTATGTGCCCGCTGAATCTCTGTGCGCGATTAAAGACCCAGTTCTGGCAACGCGGATTCATCACTGTCACGCAGCAACGCCATCATGCGATCGAATTCATCATCCTCGCCGATAGCCTTAGCAGCCTTAGCCAACGCTGCGAAGGCGCGGAGCACACCACGATTCGGCTCGTGCTCCCACGGAATGGCTCCGAACCCCTTCCAGCCGTTTCCACGCAGCAGGTCCAGACCGCGGTGGTAACCAGTGCGAGCGAAGGCATAGGCCTGAATCTCCTGGCCCTCGGACAAGGCGCTTTCAGCCAAATCCGCCCAAGCCTGGGAATCGCGCGGGCATGCGCGAACCACGGCCTCCGGGCTTGCGCCACCGTTGCGGGCAGCAACGGCCTCGTCAAGAACGGGGAGCTTCACGGGAGCAGGAGCCATCATGTCATTGAGTTTCATGCGTCCTATTGTGCCAGGCATCACGTGGCGATGGCAGGGGCTCAGTAGGTGACTCCCTGTTGGCAACGGCGGGCACAGCGCGGTGGTACAACGTCGGCAAGCGCCAGATGACGACCAACTAGCGTTCCCCGACTACTCCGGGCAGCTCGGCTTCGTCGAATCCAACGACTCACCATTTTCCAGCTTGGTCGCAACAAAATCGGCCACTCGGGCGCACGCTTCCATCAGCATCCAACCCGACAGTTGGACAGAGAGGTCACGCTCCTTAATCGCCGAACCGCGAACCGCGCCACCGACTGATTGCGCAACCGAACCGCCCTGTGGGAACTGAGCATTATCGTTCCAATCTGCGGGGAAAAGCGGCAGGCCATCAACCTCGAGGCGGTGGTACCAGCACTTCTCCCCCGAAGCCAGAACCAGTCGGCGAGCAATGCGAGCTGCCGCGCGATTCATGCGATTGTCTCCAGGCAAACGCACCGCCGCATCGGCGAGGTATCGCACCAGGATGCCGTTGAACAGACCACCATCGCCGCCACCGGCACCGGCGATAACATTGTCGGTGGTCGCCAAATCCTTTGCCACCGCGTGGATGAGGTTTTGCACGCGCGTGAAATACTTCGTCGCCTGTTCACGCTGGCCGTGCGCCCGAAGCGCAAGTCCCACTTCGAGGCAAGCGCCAATCATGACACCCTGGTTGTACGTAAACATGCCCTTCTGCACGACGGCACCTGCCATGGACAAGCGAATGCCGTCGTAGAGCAGCCCTGAGTCCGACAGGAGGTTGGCGTAAACCCAATCGATAAGTTCCTCTGCCTCCTTGATACGACCAGCCCGGGCCAGAGCGATGGCTGCAGGACCGTTCGAGGGGACGTTGAAAAAGAGGTCCTGCTCACGCCACGGCAGCACACCCGTGGACTCCTGCCGACCATCGCCCAAGCATGAAATCAGCCGTGCTGTCGTCTTCTTGGGCACCGATGCGCCGAGGACAGCGTCGGCACGCCCGAGCGCCAACGCCATCCACGCGCGATCGTCGTAGTACTTGTTCTTGGTCAGCAGCGTGAGGTTGCGAATGCGGATACCCCGAGTGGTCTGGCGGATAGCGCGGTACTTCTCCTTAGAAGGCACGCGCTTGGCTGCGTCTACCAGGCAGTCGAGATACTGCGCCTGCCACCAGTAATGCCAGTTGATGAAGACCTTATGTCGAAGCGGCGCGGGCCAGGAAGCCATTGCCAAATTCGTGCCCGGAAGACCCCACAGCTTCGCCGCATGACGGTTGCGAATCGCCTGTTCAGCCACGTCCGCACGATAGGCCCACGTTTCGGCCTCCGGACGCGACATTTTTAGAACCACTGGCTCTCCTTAAAACGGCTGTGAAACAGCTCTAAAACAGCCTTCGAAATAAAACACCTAAGCAGACAATTACCAGGCCGCGGTGATATCTGCATGAGTACGAATCCAAGAGTGCATGGCAATACCCGCCGCTACCCCCGCATTTATCGAACGCGTCGAGCCAAATTGGGCAATCGACACCGTCAAATCCGCCGCCTGCTGTGCTTCTTCAGTCACTCCCGGCCCCTCCTGGCCGAAGAGCAAAAGACAACGCTCGGGCAACTCAACGGTTTCGATGGGTACGGAGCCCGGCACATTGTCCACGGCCACGACAGCCAAATCATGCTCGCGCGCCCAGCTAATGACCTCCGACACCGTCTCGTGGTGCAGCAAGTGCTGGTAGCGGTCAGTCACCATCGCGCCGCGACGATTCCAACGCTTGCGCCCCACGATGTGCACGGCCTCCACCAGGAAGGCATTTGCGGTGCGTACCACGGTGCCAATGTTGGAGTCATTCTCAAAATTCTCGATGGCGATATGCAACGGATGACGACGCTTATCCAGCTCCGCGACGATAGCCTCCATCGTCCAGTAGCGGTAGGCATCGACGACATTACGTCGGTCGCCCTCATCCAGAAGCTGCTCATCGTATTCTGGGCCGGTCGGCCGGGGTTCGTTCGGGTGCTCCTGCTCCCACGGCCCCACCCCGACACGAGCCTCAAACCATTCCGTCGGCCCCTTCCCGGGCTCAGGCGCGGTCAAGAGCCAACAGCCCCTCGACCAGGAACAACTGCGCCACGGTGTAGGTGTCCATCACTGCCGCATTCAGAAGCTTGCCGACGACGCCCTCCTCCGCAAACATCTTTCGAGCCATCAGTAGCGTGTCGGAGACGAGGAACAGGTTGCCACCGTGGCCGAGGCCGTAGGCGGCATCGGCAATCGGTAGGCCGGTCTGCTCATCAGTACCGACAGCACCGGCACCCTCCAGCAGCGCCGGGTCATCGGCCAGTGCGGAGGTCACAGCCAGCAGCGGACCGTAGCCAACAGCAGCGGGCAGCGCCTCGGGCTTTACAGCACCGACCAGCGGTACCGAACCAGCCCACAGTGGGAAGCGAATGGCAGCACGCAGCGCGCTAATCCGAGCTCCGGCACGCCACAGCAGCACGTGGTAGGCAACCTGGTTAACTGCGAACGGCACAGAACCGCGGTTCAGGTTCGGCTTATTCGGCATGAGAATCAAGTCGCCCAGCCAACCGCCGGCGAGGCCGATGAGCAGGGTGGTCGTCGTAAAGCGAGACGTCTCGTGGCGACGGCGCCAAACATTGGCCGCCAACAGTGGCATGAGGACAGTCTTGGAAACTCGACGTGGAGTCTCCCAGCCGAAGGCACTGGAGACAACGTTGACCGCACTGGCGGCGATGTAGCCGGCACGTTCTGGGGCACGGCGAGTGTCGGAGCTCGCGCTGGCGATACCGACGAGTGCGCCGAGGCCCTCGCCCGTGCGACGCACAAACATGTCAGCGACGGTTTCCTTTGTGCCGGGAAGTTTGGTCGTGGTGAGCTTGGACAGGAGTCCTGCGCGCTTGGTGGTCATGGGGATGTTCCTCTTTCGTGGGACTGCGTTGGGGCGGTGAGCTGGGTGAGGCTCGGTGAGCAGGGTGAGGCTCGGCGAGCAGGGTGAGGCTCGGCGATAGCTCTAGCGCTCAGATTCTTAGGCCAGACCCAAGTCATCCAAACCGAGCAGATAACGGTACTCCAGGCCTTCAGCCTTGATGACCTCGCCGGCACCCGTCGCGCGGTCAACCACCGTGGCGACACCGACAACCTCAGCACCGGCCTCACGTAGGGCAGCGACGGCAGTCAGCGGAGAGTTGCCCGTCGTGGTGGTGTCCTCAACAACCAGGACCTTCTTGCCCACAATGTCCGGCCCCTCGATGCGGCGCTGCATGCCGTGCTTCTTGGCTTCCTTACGCACCACAAAGGCATCAATTGGGCGCCCTTCGGCGTGCATGACAGAGGTAGCCACCGGGTCCGCGCCAAGCGTCAGACCACCGACGTGCGCGTAGTCCCAGTCTCCAGTGAGCTCTCGTAGCAGAGAACCAATCAGACGCGAGGCCTCATGATGTAGAGTGGCGCGGCGCAGGTCAACGTAGTAATCAGCCTCACGTCCAGACGACAGCGTGACCTTGCCATGAACAACCGCCAGCTCCTTGACCAGCTCGGCCAAACGCTGCAGCTTCTCCTGATTGACATTGCTCGTGTGGATGCTCATCTGAGGTTGTCTCCTAAATAAACGACTGTGTGCTCAAGGATATGTCTGGTTCTACTCGTCCGCGGAATCAGGGGTTACGCCCTTGTCCTCGGACATAGATTCGGTGGGGTCGTCGCTGCTGTCGAGGTCTGGGGCGGCGTCGGTAAAAATACTGGCGGGCTTCACATTTGATCGCACCACACGCCCCTGGCTCGAGCGCATCCGGCTATGTTCGGGGTCCTCCCCAAGCGCAGGAATCTGCTGGTCAGAATCCCCAATGTCCTCCGACTCACCAACGTTTGCACCCATCTTTCGTGCCGTTGACCGCGAAGGCAGCGCCGTCGGATCAAGCGGTATATCCCGCGTAGGGCGCCACGACGAGCCGTCAATCGCCTGCACCACCGTGGGTTGTGCATTGCTTTGCGACGACCACTGCGAATCATCCGTGGTTGCATCCACGGTGGCAGCGGACGAGGACGAAGGAGAATCTGCGTAAACAATTTCCTCAACGTCCAGCGGCTCTTCGCCCTTGCTATTCTGCGCGCTGTGACTCTGGGCATGCCCGTTCTGTGAGCTGTGATTCTGCGATTCATGGTTAGCAGAACCGTTGCGACGCTGGTCTGGTACCGCGTGCAAGTGCCCACGCCCGGTTCCATCCGAGATCAAGGAACCAGAGTCAACGGACTGCTCGGTGAGCTGCAAACGAGTGGGATCCCACTGATTAGCGTCCGGAGCGACGGTTTCACCTTCCGCCGGTGGCAACCTGCGCGCAATGTCGGAGAAGTCCGACAGCGATGCCAGTGCACCGTCCCAGTCCTCTGGCACTGAATTATCAATCAACTGAGCCAAGGACCAGGAGTTTTCGGACCACATGCGGGTAATGGCCGGGTGCACGTCGGCAAGCATGCGAGTTGCACGGTCGTCGAAGATGCGATGAATGAGCTCTGGGTCGGTAGCTGCGACTACCAGGCCGGCTTCGGTGGCTACGTGAGGCAGCGTCGTGCCGCCGCTGCGGCGCAGCTCGAAAACCTCATCGCTGGATACAGAGCGGCGGATGGCGATGGTGGTGATGCCACCGACATCGGCGAGGTGCATTTCCCGGCCAAAGGCGAAACCGGAGACCACGGCCTTGGCATCGCCGTCCGGCGTGCGCTGCCAGTACGACGGCAGCTCATGGTCCACACGGTTGTAGACAGAATTACGTTCCTGCGCCCAGGCCTTCCGCAAGTGACGCACCCGGCGACCGCTGATACGTCGACGGACAGGAGCCACTGACTTCTGCTGGGCGCGCTGCGGTTGCGCGGGCTGGGTGGGCTCTGTGGGCTGGGCGGGTTGGGTGACCTGAGTGGCCTGGGCGTGCGCCGCAAAATCGGATGATTGCGGCACTTCGCCGGTCTCGGTATTTTCGACCGACGCAGCCTGGAATTCTGTACCGTCAACAGTTCCAGTGCGAGCGTCAGCGGCGGTGGTGCTGTTGGCCTCTGTGGCAATGGTGTCGCCCACTGAACCTGTCTCGGGCTCATCCACGGTATCAGTATCTTCAGCAGTCACTGACTCGGCTGGCTCCGCGCCGGCCCCTGTGCCAAACTCCGCGCCGGACTCCGCGTTACTTCGGAGAGTCCCGTCCGTTCCCGCATTCAGGTCAGCTGCTGGTCCCGATGTTTCGGAAGCTCCCGTGTTTTCTGTTGCTTCGGACATTTCAGCAGGGGCCGCCGGTTCGATTCCCGCGACAGATTCAGGCTCCGCCGGCATCATTTGCCCAGCTGAAGTACCCAGTTCTGTCGTCGAAAACTCAGTTTCAGGGTCAACTTCAGCGGCACCATCAGTCTCAGCGACAACCTCAGAGTCAGCGCCAGCTGCGACATTCGGTCTCACCACAGAAGCTGTCTCAGAGCTGCCCTGCTCTGAAGAATCCGGCTGTTCAGGCACAACATCTTCTGCCGCCACACCGGTTACTTCGCCGGTGGAGTCCGAAGGCTCGTCGTAAAGCGATGGCGACGAAGGAGACGCCACAGCAGTCTCACTTGTGCTGCGACGGCGGCGGTCGACAACGAACAGCGCGACTGCGGCGATGATGAGGATCGCTGCGAGGGTGAATACTAGGGGAATCATTAATCTCCTAGCTTAAGCCAGAAGCCGTTCTATTTGGTCAGCGACAATATGCCGTCCCCCGTCTGGCGCAATGCCAATGCCCGAGGCGAGAGCGTACAGGACTCTCTAGAACCGTAAGGGCGAGGGGAAATATCCACATGGACGACACATCAGGGGTTCCCTGGGGGGCGGTCGCCCTGCCCCGGACACATGCGAGTCCGGCGCCGCTTAGAAACGGACGATAGGCAGGCTCGGATTGCCAGCCCACTGGGACCAGCCTCCGACATACAGCGAGGCGTCAGTAATGCCCGCTTCTTCCATGGCCTGAATGAACAGTGAGGAATGAAGACCGGAACCGGAGTAGACCGCTACGTTACGACCGGCTTCGATACCGACGGAGGCAAAGCGCTCACGGAGCTTCTCAACAGGCAGGAAGGAACCGTCGGCATTTTGCAGACTGCGAGCCGCCAGGTTCACGGCACCCGGGATGTGACCTGCCTGCAGATCGACGCGCTCACTGCGGCCTTCAAAGCGGCTGGACTCACGCGCATCCACCAAAATTCCACGTTCAGACCAGGTGCGTACGTCGTCGAGGCTGGCAACAGGCATATTGCCCTCGCTCACCGCAATCGTTCCAGGCTGCGGCAGATTGCCGGGACCGAAGGCAGTCTCGTTTCCATCTGCTTCCCAAGCAGCTAACCCGCCGGTGAGGACACGCACATTCTCCAGACCCGCCCAGCGCAGAATCCACCAAGCACGTGACGCGAACAGCCCATCGCCCGCGTCGTAGACGATCACCAGATGCTCCGAGCGGACTCCCCAACGACGGACGGCATCGCGCACACGCTCGATATCCGGCAGCGGGTTGCGACCAGCTTCTCGGCTGGGAACACCCGCTAGATCCAACTCGGGATCACAAAACACGGCCAGAGGGATGTGAGCCGTAGCGTAGGAGTCATATGGTTTTTTAGCGCGCGACCAGCGTGCGTCAACGACGACGATGCGACCGCCGCCGGCAATCTTGTCACGAAGCTCTTGTACCGAGATGGATGTTGTCATAATCCCGGATTCTAAATCGATTGACTTGGTAGCGCGATATGTACGTTATTAAAACTAGGAGCTCGGGAAGATGTCTGAAGATGCTGCCCACCTGGCCGTTTTCATCTCAAACGCAGGCCATGGAATCGGCCGTGCCACCGCAGAAAAACTGCTTTCCCGCGGCTAAACCGTCGGAGTTGTTGACGTCTCTGCTCGAAAATGTCAGCACTGACGGCACCAAGCGCATGGGTATTCGCATCACACCAGCTGATGTCGCCAACGCAATCGTCGACTGCATCGACCAGAAACAGGACACGATTACTAAGGCTGACTTCCCTGTCAGCCTGCCGACAAAATTGCTGCACTATGCCGCCAGCGTCGGTGCCCCTTTCCTCAACCGCTTCATTAACGCAAAGCTGACTACGAAACGGAAGATCAGCCTCTAAGCCAGGACCCCGCTCCCTACCCGACTACCCACCGGGATCCTGTCCCGTCTCACCATTGCCATCCGCTGTGTCCCCCGCCCGTGTCTCTCGCGCTTTACGACGCAACCAGCGCCCCGGGCTATCGAACGTATCGGGGTCCTCATTGGATTCCGCTTTTCGGTTTCCTTCCTTGCCTTTCGGGGCCACCCAGACCACACGATCAGTAGAGACCGGCTCGCACTCCCCACTAACCCCGTCCCCTTCGTCAGTTCCTAGAATCCCCGGCACCTCATCCGGCCGAAGCGTCCACCAAGCATTTTCATCACATCGAGCATCATCGATCTTTCGATGCGTACCCGGATCAACCAACGTGAGATTATCCAGATCAGTGCCACCACCGGAAGACCACGACTGCACATGGTGAACATCACACATAGCTCCCGGAGTGCCCATGCCCGGCGCGGAGGAACCTCCTTCCTCTCCAAGAAGGGCCAGATACTGTGGCAAAGTCCCCAGCCTGCGGGACCGACCAAAGTACAAGGTCTGCCCCTCATTCCCCAAGACTTGGAGGAACGAATTTCTATCAACCATCTGTTGCACGGCCTGACTAATGGAAAATCGCACTCCCGCATCAGAGACCGCTTTGCCCGATCCAGGAAGTACAAAATCTTTCCCATCAGGCAAGGAGACTCCAGCTAGCGCTGCCACATCTGCGATATGCGCGACGGTGACCACCGATGTCGTCCCCCGCGCCGGCTGAAGGTCACCGCCTGGCTGAAAGCCCCCATTCACCGCCGCTTCCACGGCATCATGAAAACGCTGCTCCGGATTCCGCTGGTCATCGGCACCTTCTTCGAGTAACCCGCCAGGGCGCGCATGATCCGCCTGCAGCCTTTTGAGCACCGCTGCAAACGAAGGCGTAACCACACCGCTCAACCGGCTCATGCCGTCCGGCCCCTGAGCACCGATTTTTAGGCTTCGTTTCCGAGCGCGGTCCTCATCCGTATACGGGTCATCAACCCCCAACATCGCCCGCAGGCGGTTCGGCAATTTATTGAGATCATCAACACGGATCTTGTCCACTAAATCTGCAATGTGCTTGTCCAGCAGCCTAGACAGCTGTGCATGCTCCGTTGCCGGCAGCTCACGAACGGCTTTGTCAATCTTCGAAACAGCATCCGCACCGACAACACCTTCCTCAACCTTCTGACGAAGGTTCGGCATTCGCACATCCTCATTCGCCGGAGCAAACGGATCAACATTCCTACTCAGACGTCCGACGACATTGATACGCTGCCTCGCTTCTGCTCGCGAGATTCGCATCTCCTGCGCTAGCCACGCGATCCTTCGGTGCTCCGCGCTGGGCATCCGCCCCTTCATGGTCTCCACATAAGTCGCATCAATTACTGCGAGTCGTTTTCGCGCTTTCTCAATCGACTTATATGCATCGTGCGCATGATCCGGCGAAAGTACTTCGAAGTTCTCCACGATGACTGTCGACAGAGCTTCAAACTGCGCAACCGCATCTAAAACCTGCGATGTCGAAAGCGGTCCACCGCCGTTTGACGCCGATGGTGTAGACATTTCCCCACCCCTTTTAAAACGCTAGCAATCCGAATCCCCAAATGGACTAACTAATTTCCCTCCCCCACATTATCGCACACCCATTCGACACACCACAACCCCCTAAGTCAACTTTTTCGAACTTTTTTCCGAAACGCTGCCTCGCTTCCAGCGCCTAAACACCCCACCATCCGCCCTGAACACCCGACCAACCCGCGCAGCCCCCACCAAAAACTGCACGCCGAAACCCTAAAACCGCACCACCATCACGTCATGGTCCGGGAAGCTCGAGCGTCCCACTAGCTCAAACCCCGCCTTCACATAAGCTTTCGCCGCCCGCGGATTGGCATCATGGACAGCCAGACTAACCCCCGGGTACCCCAGCTCACGCGCATACTCAAGGAGCCCCGCAATCATCGGCTGCGACAGCCTGCGCCCAACAACACCTGGACGCAGCGCAATCGCTACCTCAGGAATCCCATTTTCCACGAAACCGTACCCCGGTCCGTCCTGCGTAAACGTACGCAGCCAGGCCGCCCCCACCGGCACTTCGTAGCTCTCGTGCTCTTCACTTGACGACGAATCCCCGCGCTCCAACCATTCCTTCTTAATGGCGGCCGCACTGTAGGTAGCCTCGCGAGAAACCCTCGGTTCAAATGGGTCAGTGCGGGTCATGTCGCTACTGAGCGACTCGAGGTCAGCGTCGTCAAGCGAAGTGGCGAAAAGGATAACCCCGCCCTGACTCGCGTCCCACTGGTCGACGTATTGACGCCTCGTGACTACATAATCTTCCGGCAGTGGCTGACTTTCATCTCCGAATGTTTCCGTTAGTTCGTCCATCCAGGCAATGAAGGGGAGGTCGGAGTCTGTCGCTGGTCGCCACTGAAAGTTAGTCATATTTGCGCACTATACCGGCGCACTCCAGACTGACCGGAATGCAACAAGCCCACACGGTCGGTCACAAGACACATAAATCTGGACAATAAAAGCACAAAAAGGGCGGTTCAGGAGAAAACTCTCTCAAACCGCCCCAACAAACAGACAGCCTGCTCAGCAGTTATCGCCCTGAGTATCAGGCGCCCTAGATTCGGGCTACGCCATCCTCGTCATAGCCGACAACCTTCAGCGACTCGCCATCGTCAGCAACCGTGACCTCTACGCGGTCACCATCGCGAACATCACCAGCGAGCAGTCGACGTGCCAGCTCATCGCCGATTGCCTTCTGCACCAGACGACGCAACGGACGGGCGCCGTAGGCCGGGTCGTAGCCGCGCTCCGACAGCCAATCCAGTGCCTCATCGGAGACATCCAGCACCAGACGACGTGCCTCCAGGCGTTCTGCCAGGTTGCGAACCTGAATGTCCACAATGCCGCGCAGCTGCTCGGAGGTCAGCGGATCGAAGATCACTACATCGTCGAGACGGTTGATGAACTCCGGCTTGAAGGCCATCTTGACCGCATCCATGATCTGCTCATGCGTACCACCAGCACCGAGGTTGGAGGTCAGAATCAGAATCGTGTTTCGGAAGTCCACGGTTCGGCCCTGACCATCGGTCAGGCGACCCTCATCGAGCACCTGCAGGAGCACATCGAACACGTCCGGGTGAGCCTTCTCGACCTCGTCGAAAAGCACGACGGTGTACGGACGGCGACGAACAGCCTCGGTGAGCTGACCGCCAGCGTCGTAGCCGACGTATCCAGGAGGAGCACCAATCAGACGAGCGACAGAGTGCTTCTCGCCGTACTCGGACATATCGATGCGCACCATCGCACGCTCATCGTCGAAGAGGAACTCCGCCAGCGCCTTGGCCAGCTCTGTCTTACCAACGCCAGTTGGACCGAGGAACAGGAAGGAACCAGTCGGACGGTTCGAATCGGCAACACCCGCACGCGAACGGCGGACGGCATCGGAGACAGCCTCCACAGCGGCATTCTGACCAACAACGCGACGGCCGAGGTTGAGCTCCATTTCGAGCAGCTTCTCGGTCTCACCCTGCATCATCTTGCCAGCCGGGATACCCGTCCAGGCGGAGACAACCTCAGCGACTTCCTGAGGCGTGACCTCCTCCTTGAGCATGGAGTTTTCCTCTGCGTCAGCGACCGATTCCTCGGCGGCCTCCAGCTTCTTCTCCAACTCAGGGATGCGTCCGTAACGCAGCTCTGCGACGCGCCCGTAGTCACCTTCGCGCTCAGCCTTTTCGGACTCAGTGCGCAGGGCATCGAGCTCTTCGCGGACGGAGCGGACATCATCAATCGAGGACTTCTCGTTCTGCCAGCGAGTCTTCAGAGCGTTGAGCTTCTCGCGCTCATCTGCAAGTTCCTCACGGAGCTTGTCCAGACGCTCCTTCGACGCGATGTCAGTTTCCTTCTCCAGGGCCATTTCCTCGATTTCGAGGCGGCGCACGATGCGTTCCGCGGAGTCGATTTCCTCCGGCGAGGAGTCAATCTCCATACGCAGACGCGATGCGGCCTCATCAACCAGGTCGATAGCCTTATCCGGCAGGAAGCGGGATGTGATGTAGCGGTCCGACAGCGTTGCTGCAGCCACCAGCGCGGAGTCCTGGATGCGAACACCGTGGTGGACCTCGTAGCGCTCCTTCAGACCACGCAGAATACCAATGGCGTCCTCAACGCTCGGCTCACCGACAAAGACCTGCTGGAAACGACGCTCCAGCGCAGCATCCTTCTCGATGTACTTGCGGTACTCATCCAGGGTCGTCGCACCGACCAGACGCAGCTCACCACGAGCCAGCATCGGCTTGATCATATTGCCCGCATCCATCGAGCCATCACCCGTGGCGCCAGCGCCAACGATGGTGTGAATCTCATCGATGAAGGTAATAATCTGACCGTCGGATTCCTTAATCTCGTCCAGAACCGCCTTCAGGCGCTCCTCGAACTCACCGCGATACTTCGCACCGGCGACCATAGAGCCCAGATCCAGGCTCATCAGCGTCTTGCCCTTCAGAGATTCCGGCACATCACCTGCAACAATGCGTCGTGCCAGCCCCTCTACAATGGCCGTCTTACCAACGCCCGGCTCACCAATGAGCACCGGATTGTTCTTGGTACGACGACTCAAGACCTGTACCACGCGACGAATCTCCGCATCGCGGCCAATAACTGGGTCAATCTTGCCCTCACGTGCCCGCGCGGTTAAGTCCGTCGCATACTTTTCCAGAGCCTGGTACTGCTCTTCTGGATTCTCCGTTGTTACCTTCCTCGATCCACGCACACTAGTCAGCGCACCCTTTAACGCCTCGGCAGTAGCACCCGCCGACTGCAGCACAGTTGCCGCCTCCGACTGGCCAGTTGCCACACCGATAAGCAGAATTTCCGTGGAAACGTACTCGTCTCCCAGCTCCCCCGCCAGCTCCTCGGCGGCGTTCAGAGCATTAACGGCGTCCCTATTAAACTGTGGGTTCGCCATATTCGCCCCGCTTGCCGACGGGTACCCCGCGACCAACTCCTTAGCGCGGGTCAAAACCCCGGAAGGATTAACGCCCGCTGCTTCAAGCAGTGGAGCCGCAATACCCTCCTTTTGCTCCAGCAGTGCTACCAGAATGTGCCCAGGCCGGATATCCGGGTTACCCGCGCTGGTCGCGGCCTTCATAGCTTCCTGGAGAACTTCTCCAGTCTTAGTTGTTGGTGTAAAACTCATAACTTGCGCCCCTTTGGCTCAACTTTGTCATTCACTACCCATAACGCATTCAACCTTGAGTCTGTTCCACTCAACTTCAAGTTTTTCAATTTCCCGACCGTGATTCACACCACACCTATAGCAAAAAGGATTGAGCTCGGCAGCGTCGTTAAGCGTAGTAGCGCGCCGGAAAGCACTAGAAAACGTTGGAAAGCTCCAGAAACCACGTGCGAACACACTCCGACACACCGCCCGACGTCCTCACCAGCACACTCCCGCCGGATTCAACTTCCCCCATGTGAGTGATGGGTGGACAGCGCACTCATACTGTTTTGGTTACCCTAGTAGGTGACATTCCTTCATTCTCACGAAAGGACTCGAATGAACATCGAGCAGGCACGTCAGATGACTGAGGGCAAGGGCTTCATCGCCGCTCTCGACCAGTCCGGTGGATCTACCCCGAAGGCTCTGCGCCTGTACGGCATCAACGAGGATCAGTACTCGAACGAAGATGAAATGTTCGACCTGGTTCACGAGATGCGTACCCGCATCATCACTTCCCCGTCCTTCAACTCTGAGCAGATTATTGGCGCGATTCTCTTCGAGCAGACAATGGATCGCGACATCGAGGGAATCCCGACCGCTCAGTACCTGTGGGAAAAGAAGGGCATCGTCCCGTTCCTGAAGACCGACAAGGGCCTGGCAGACAAGGAAAACGGCGTTCAGCTTATGAAGCCGTGCCCGGGCCTGGATGAGCTGCTGGAGCGCGCTGTCGCTAAGGGCATCTTCGGCACCAAGATGCGTTCCTTCATTGCTGAGGCAAACGAAGAGGGCATCAAGGCCAACATTGCTCAGCAGTTCGAGTTCGGCAAGCAGGTTCTGTCCCACGGTCTGGTTCCGATCCTGGAGCCGGAGGTCGACATCAACGCTGCTGACAAGGCAGAGGCTGAGGACATTGTCCTGCGCGAGCTGCTCGCTGGCCTGGATGACCTGGCTGATGACCAGAAGGTCATGATCAAGGTTTCCATCCCAACCAAGGATGACCTGTACAAGCCGCTGATTGAGCACCCGAAGGTCATGCGCGTTGTCGCCCTGTCCGGTGGCTACGAGCGCGAGGACGCCAACGAGCGCCTGTCCCGCAACCACGGCATGATTGCTTCCTTCTCCCGTGCACTGTCTGAGGGCCTGTCCGCTCAGCAGTCCGACGAAGAGTTCAACGCAACTATGGCTGAGTCCGTCAAGGGCATCTACGAGGCTTCGATTTCCTAATCGTCCGCGCTGTGCATCTGCGCTTGTGCGCACCTCTAGGTAGTCGCTAGCGCAATTAAAAACTCCCGCACCAGGTTTTCTTGGTGCGGGAGTTTTTCTGTCGGCGCCTCTGCCCTTACGACAGCACCGTCCTACACCGAGCGCTTCGCAACAGCTGCTTTACGACGCGCATTCACACCACCAATGACAACCGGTAGCACGGAAATTGCAATGACCAGCAACATGATCTTGTCGATGGAACTGGTGATTCCCGGAATGTTGCCCAGCAGCACACCAACAGCGACCATACTGGCGACCCAGCCAATCGCACCGGTGACATTCCAGCCGATGAACTTTCCGTAGGGCATATTCGCAGTGCCCGCCGCCAGCGGAACGTAGGTGCGCACAATGGGAACAAATCGCCCCAGCACTAACGACAGTGGTCCGTACTTGGCAAAGAACTTCTCGGCCGCTTCCAGCCGATTAGTTCGGAGCACCTTGGCATTGTCGCTGAACAGTTTGCGGCCGAAGGAGTGGCCTAAGAAGTAACCGACTTGATCACCCAGCACCGCGGCAATAATACCGATAACCAGCACCTGCCAGGTGTGGACATCTAGCTCTGACCTTAAGACGGCAGCAGTGACCAACAGCGAGTCACCGGGCAGAAAAGGAAAGAGCACACCGGACTCAATAAAGATGATGAGTCCAAGCCCCGCAAGCACCCAAGGGCCAAACCCCTGGAGTAGAGCTTCGGGGTCTCCGATACCGGAGAGGAATCCAGAAAAATCCATAACGGCAATCTTTTCAGCAACAACTATCGATTCTGCTGAGCTAATTAGAGTATTTTGCTGAGAGTTTTTCTGGGTACTGTGTTTTAATCGCGCCCCTGATAGTCAAATACCGGCAGCGACCAGCCACGCCAAAGCGCCGCTAGTCGAATGAACAGTGCGGACAGCACCGCACAGATGATGTTGATGTTCTCGTGCAGGCCAACCATGTCGAGCACGTAGTAAAGCGTCGCCGCGACGACTGCGATGGAGGCATAGAGCTCCTTTTGAAACACCAGCGGGACGCGGTCACACATCAGGTCGCGGAGCACACCTCCAAACGCACCGGTAAGAACGGCGCCGACAATAGCGATGATGACGCCGTGCCCCATTTCCATGGCCACGCGGGCACCAATGATGGAAAACGCCGACAAACCGATTGCGTCAGCGACCAAGAACACGACCCGGAAGTGCTTCATCAGGAAGTCGGCCAACAGCACCGTGATCAGTGCTGCACCGACAATAACCAGCAAATATTGTGGGCTTGCAACCCACACCAACGGATAGTGACCGAGAATGACATCGCGCAGGGTACCGCCGCCGATAGCAGTCATGCACGCAATTGTTGAAACTCCAAAGAGATCCATGCGCATTCGACCGGCCGCTAGTGCGCCGGTGACGCCTTCGGCCGTAATTCCGATGACCCAGAGGATGTGGAGCAGCATGATAAGAAATATAAAGGACTTCGCCCGAATCGGTAGAACTATAGGCTAATATCCCGCAATCTTCGCCCCCTCGACTCGGCCCGCTTCATTGCTTCCCGGCTAGCCCTGATCGCGAATTTCCAGCACCGGAATCGAGCGACGAATCCGCTCCACCTCCGCTATATCCACATCGGCCACAAGCAACTGCGGGTCGTAGCCCGCCGAGGCAATAACTCCGCCGTCCGCATTGACCAACATGGAGTGCCCCGCGCCGGTCGGCCCCTCATCTTTCCCCGCGGCCTTCGCCCCACCAGGCCGGGCTGCATCGACTGCCGCAATCACACAAGTGCTATCCAGTGCGCGTGCCGACACCAGCGTCTGCCACTGCCTTACCTTGCCCGGGCCGTCATTCCACGATGCAGGCAGCGCGATGACCTCTGCGCCCAGGTTGGCCAGTTGAATGAATTGCTCCGGGAACCTGATGTCAAAGCATGTCGCAAGACCGAGGGCGACCGACGATCCGTCGGCAAGCGGGACATCACAGACCACGTGCGCGTTGCCCGGCGCGACAGTATCCGATTCGCGAAACCCAAAAGCGTCGAAGAGGTGGAGTTTGTCGTAGAACTCGACACCGGGGCCGTCCTCATCACGCCAAGCCAGAAGCAGCGAATTGAAGACGCGGTGCATCGTCTTACCGTCGCGCTCCACTTCATCTGCCGGCCGGAACATGCCGACCACCACGCTGATTCCGGCATCGTGAGCGGCCTGCGAGACCTCCGCTACGAACCTATCGCTGCTGGACTCCGCCACGACATCCAGGCGACCGGAATTGAACGCCTTCATCGTGGCCTCGGGGAAAACCACCAAATCGGCGTTGTCCTGTGCTGCCCGCGCGATAGTCACCTTCACCGCGTCCAGATTCTCTTCAACCGACGCTGACAATTCCAACTGAGCCAGTGCAATACGCATGCCTAAATGCTACCGACTACCCCGGATTGACCGCCCTGAAGTTATCCACAGCGCGGCTTCCTGCGTTGCTTCCGCTCAGAGTTATCCACAGTTCGCTGAAGATGGTCTTCCGCTGCCTTTCGCCACCCAGCAGAATCAAAAACATGGCCGAACACATCACAGTCAACCCAGCTCAACTATCCGCCTTAAGTCGTTCCTACCAGCAGATTTCCACTCGTATTGATGGTCTTTCCACCATCGTCGCAGCTGCCCCGGGAAGCGCCGAGCTCACCTCTGCCCTGCCCGGCTCACGGATCGTCCCCGCTGCCTCCACTACCTGTGGGAAGTGGTCGGAATCATTGCTTGCTGCGTGCACAAACATCGACGTTATTGCGCAGGCTGCCGATGCCCTCGCTGTCAGCGCTCTCGCGCACGAGCATGACCAGTCCGCCGCCTTGGAAAAGCTGTCATGGTCACGGTAGGCGAAGCGCTGCTGTGGCGTGTGGATTCGCTGGAGACGCTTGCCCGGGCACTGCGTTCCGGGGCGCGCGCCCTCGCCGATTCCGCCGACAGTTCCCAGGCCGCACTCAACGCGCTTTCAGAGGATGACTTCGCCGGCGACAACCGCAGCGCCGCCGAGGTTTCTGTCACCCACAGCTCCACGCGTCTGCGCCGAAGCAGCGTCGCGCTCGAACGTCTCGCCGCCTGCTGCAGCGACACCGCCGCCATGCTTAACGACGTCATCCGCGAACTTACCGCCGCGGTAAACCAGGCAACCAACCTGGGGTTTCAGGTGAACCTGGTTTCTGGTGCGGTGACTCCGCCGGAGGGCATGCTGTCTGCGATTGCGCGCAGCCTCGTTCATCCCAAAATTCCTGCCGGGCCTTTCACCATGGCCGAATGGCGTGCAACCTCGCAGCTTCGGATTCAGTCGGCTTTGGCTGAACTCAACCGACTCGATGAGAAGGCGGCGGGCGCAATCTCAGCTCTTTCACCACTGGTGGCAAGCGAAGTTAGCGGCTCGGGTAGATTGCAGCCATCACAGGCTGGCAGTGGTACTGGCAACCCTGCTGACAGAGGGCTTGACGGTGGTTGGGACTTGGAAGTTGGGAGCGGATTGACTGGGGCGTATTCGAGTAGACCGCTATCGGAGATAGACGCTGCCATGTCCGCTCGCGCCCGGGCTTTGGGGCTGCCTCCTGGACAACTATTGGAGTCCTCGCCTGGACATTCTGCGATTGCGTTCGGTGACGTTGAGCGAGCATCGACTGTGATTACTCTCGTCCCCGGCACCAGCTCTAGCGCGGAGGATGCTAGCAGGCAGTTCGAGCGCGTAGCCGCGACCTTCCACGCCGCCGGTGAAGATCCGGAGGATGTGGCGGTGGTGTTGTTTTCCTATGACGCGCCGCCCGACCTCCGTGAGGCCATACGCACCGAGTATCACAATTTTGCCGCTGAGCGGCTGCAGCATTTGCAAGCTGGTTTGATTGAACGTTCCGGTGGTGTCGATAGTGGTGACACTGCGATTGCCGGTGGCATTACTAGCCACGGCACGTCTTCTACTCAGCGGCACGTTGTTGCCGGCTATAGCTATGGGGCGACGGTGGTCTCGCAGGCTTCCCTTGGTAGTGGCCTCTACGCGGATAGGGTGCTGCTCATAGCTCCGCCAGGTGTTGGCCCCGGACTGGAGCGCGCAAACGACATGAAACTACTCAAGCCGGACGGCACAGTCCGACCCGAAGATGAAAATAGCCACCGTGTGGCAGTGGCGACGTCCCCGATGGACCCCATTCGTATTCCTGCCGAACTGGGGATTCATGGGAAAAACCCAGCGGATAAGGATTTCGGCGCGTACGCACTCAACCTGAGTGAGCGTGGCCTGTCCATGCGAGACTTGGCCGAATTCATGGTCACTCCCGTGCAGGATATTCCTCAAAAGTATCGGCACATCCAGGGCAACCCACACATCGAACACTACTTTGACGACGAAGTTTTCACCCGCGAGGCCAACCGGTGGCTAACTGACAGCTGACCGGTCTCTCAGATCAGCGGTTGCGAATCCACGGCCCAAATTAACAAGCCAAAAGAAAACGGACTAACCAGGCGACGCTGGTTAGTCCGTTCACTCAGCCGTGTGGGATTACCTTTCCCCACCGCGGTTGTCTTTGTGCCGGCGTCGTGTGCGCGGCTCCCACATCACCACTGCCGTAGAGCGTGGGACGTGAACCAGTTCGCCTCGCGAACGACGAGCCTGTGCCTTTGCTTGATAGAGCTGCTCTCGCAGTTCTGCATTTTCCTGCTCAAGCGAATCCACCCGCTCAGTCAGGTCGATGATGGCCTTAATACCGGCCAGGTTGACGCCGTCTTCCTGACTCAGACGTTGAATCTCACGCAGCAGCGCCACATCGCGTTTGGTGTAGCGCCGACCTCCGCCGGAGGTTCGCTGCGGAGTTACCAACCCGAGTCGGTCATAATTGCGCAGCGTCTGCGCATGCATGCCCGCGAGATTCGCGGCTACGGATATGACATAGACCTCAGTGTTGTCGGACATTATTTCGCACCTGCCCAACCCTCACGAGGATTGAACCCGCTGGCACGTTCCGCTTCGACGTAGGAGCGCAATGCCGAAGTGGCATTGTCGTCCAAATTGGTCGGCACCTTCACACGCACGGTTACCAGCAGGTCACCCGGAGTGCCATTGCGCTTCGGGATTCCTCGACCGCGCACACGCAGTGTTCGGCCATCGGCTGTGCCAGCCGGGACACGCACGCGAATCTTGTCACCCAACGTCGGCACGGTAATGGTGCCGCCGAGTGCGAGCTCGCCGAAGCTCACGGGCACCGTGACCTCAAGGTCGTTGCCGCTGCGGGTGAAGACTTCATCCGGGCGAACATGAACGGTGACAAAGAGGTCACCGGCCGGACGTCCCCGCAGTCCCGCTTCACCTTGGCCCGCAAGACGGACCTTCTGGCCGTCCACCACACCTGCGGGGACGCGAACGGTGATGGTACGACGGCGGGTGGTCACACCGGTGCCGTTACACTGCGAGCAAGGGTTCTCGATACGAGTGCCCTGGCCACCACAGTCCGCACACGGACTGGAGAAGCCGAAGGCCCCCTTTTGCTCCTTGACATATCCCGAACCATGACAGGTGGTACACGTCACCGGTGAGGTTCCCGGCGCTGCACCCGAACCATTGCAGTTCGTGCATGGCGACGGGTTGGTGAGCTGCAGCGGGATGGTGACACCTTGGGCAGCCTCGCGGAAATCGAGCGTAATCTCTGTCTCCACATCCGCACCACGGCGGGCCTTCTGCCGCCCGGCAGCACCAGCGCCACCATTGCGGTTTACGAAGCCGCCCAGGAAATCACCTAGGCCACCTGCACCACCAGCATTGCCACCGAATCCGGCACCTCCGCCGAAGAGATCCGACACGTCGAAGTCGAATCCACGTGCACCGGCAGCACCGGCTCCGCCGGCACCTGCGGCACCGGGGAATCGGAAACCACCTGCGAGAGCTGCACGCAGCTCATCGTATTCGCGGCGCTTGTCCTCGTCACCGACCACCGAGTATGCCTCGGAGATTCGCTTGAACTTATCTTCAGCGGCCTTGTTACCCGGGTTCTTGTCCGGGTGGTTCTCCCGGGCTAACTTGCGGTAGGCCTTTTTAATCTCGTCGAGTGACGCAGACTTAGAGACGCCCAAGTCAGCGTAATAGTCCTTATCTGCCCATTCCCGTTGAGTCATGGTGCATCTCCTCCTTTCAGAAAAACTAATTCAAAGAAATCTGCGTCACTTGTGTCTCCGCTACTGCGGATCGCCGATGATTACCATCGCCGTACGAATGACACGGTCATTAATTCGGTAGCCCTTGCGCAGCACATTGGCTAGAACCTTGTCATCCCCTTCAGAGAGATCCTGGACAGCCTCGTGGATGTCCGGGTTGAACTCCTCTCCTGCGGCACCAAATTCCTCAACACCCTGTGCGGTCAGCACGCCACGGAATTTATCCGCGAAAGCCTTCAGCGGCGTGCCGTCTGCCAAGTCGCCGTGCTCTTCAGCCCGGTCGAGGTCATCAGCCAAAACCAGCAGTTCTCCAGCCAGCTTTGCCTTCGCCTGTACGCGCTCGGCTTCACGGTCTCGGTCAACTCGACGACGGTAGTTTGCGAACTCCGCCGACAGGCGCTGCAGGTCCTCCGTGCGCTCATCCAACTCACGCTGGATGGCTGCAACTGGGTCTGCAGCTTCCTCCGCGGCGGTGTCGCCGGCGGCACCTTCGGTCGCCGGCTCCACGTCGTCGTCAAGCTTGGCCTGCTCGAAGACCTCGTTGACCTGATCGGCCAGGTTGGCCGGCTCCTCCGGGGTGGGCTGGTTTCCCTGATCCTGGTCAGTCATTCTTACTTGTCCTTCTCGTCCTCGTCGACGACCTCAGCGTCAACGACGTTGTCGTCAGCGTCAGCGGCCTCAGCACCCTCGGCTGCGGTTGCACCCTCAGCTGCCTGAGCCTCGTAGATAGCCTTACCCATCTCCTGGCTCTCGGTGGACAGCTTCTCGACGGCGGACTTGATGGCCTCGATGTCGGAGCCCTTCAGAGCCTCGTCGACTTCCTTGGCGGCCTCTTCAACGCGGTCGCGGATGTCCTGGGAAACCTTGTCCTCGTTCTCCGATGCGAACTTGCGGGTCTGGTAAGCCATGGACTCAGCCGAGTTGCGGACTTCCTGCTCCTCGCGGCGCTTCTTGTCCTCGTCAGCGTGCTTCTCAGCGTCCTTGATCATCTGGTCGATCTCCTCCTTGGAGAGGCCGGAGCCGTCCTGGATGGTGATCGTGTTTTCCTTACCAGTGCCCTTGTCCTTAGCGGTGACGTGGACAATGCCGTTGGCGTCGATGTCGAAGGTGACCTCAATCTGCGGGACACCACGCGGTGCCGGAGCGATACCGCCCAGCTCGAAAGAGCCCAGCAGCTTGTTGGCAGCAGCCATCTCACGCTCGCCCTGGAAGACCTGAATCTGAACGCTCGGCTGGTTGTCTTCAGCAGTGGTGAAGGTCTCCGAACGCTTGGTCGGGATAGTGGTGTTGCGTTCGATCAGCTTGGTCATGACACCGCCCTTGGTCTCAATACCCAGCGACAGCGGGGTGACGTCGAGCAGCAGCACGTCCTTGACCTCACCGCGCAGAACGCCGGCCTGCAGAGCAGCACCAACTGCGACAACCTCGTCCGGGTTAACGCCCTTGTTCGGTTCACGACCACCGGTCAGTTCCTTGACCAGCTCGGAGACTGCCGGCATACGGGTGGAACCACCGACCAGCACGACGTGGTCAATGTCGGAAACCGAAACATCAGCGTCAGCAATGACCTGCTGGAACGGCTTACGAGTGCGGTCAAGCAAATCAGAGGTGATGCGCTGGAACTCAGTACGGGACAGGGTCTCGTCCAGGAACAGCGGGTTCTTGTCAGCATCAACGGTGATGTACGGCAGGTTGATAGATGCCTGCTGCGAGGAGGACAGCTCAATCTTGGCCTTCTCAGCAGCCTCACGCAGACGCTGCAGAGCCATCTTGTCCTTGGTCAGGTCAATGCCGTTGCTGGACTGGAACTTCTCAACCAACCAGTCAACGATGCGCTGATCCCAGTCATCGCCACCGAGCTTGTTGTCACCAGCAGTTGCGCGAACCTCAACAACACCGTCGCCGATCTCCAGCAGGGAGACGTCGAAGGTACCGCCACCGAGGTCGAAGACCAGAATGGTCTGCTCCTTGTCGGACTTCTCCAGACCGTAAGCAAGTGCAGCAGCAGTCGGCTCATTGACAATGCGCAGGACGTTCAGGCCAGCAATCTGACCCGCTTCCTTGGTTGCCTGACGCTCAGCGTCGTTGAAGTAAGCCGGAACGGTAATAACCGCATCAGTGACGTCGTCACCCAGGTAAGACTCAGCGTCGCGCTTCAGCTTCATCAGCGTACGAGCGGAAATCTCCTGCGGAGTGTACTTCTTGTCATCAATCTCGATGCTCCAGTCAGTACCCATGTGGCGCTTGACCGAACGAATAGTGCGATCAACGTTAGTGACAGCCTGGTTCTTAGCGGACTGGCCAACCAGGACCTCACCATTCTTTGCAAATGCAACCACCGACGGAGTGGTGCGCGAACCCTCAGCGTTCGCAATCACCTGAGCCTCGCCGCCCTCGAGGACGGAGACACAGGAGTTCGTCGTACCCAAGTCAATACCAACAGCGCGTCCCATGATGAACACCTTTCTAGAAGAGTAAAAGAATTGCCCTTAAGTCTTACGCGCTCAAGTCTGCATTGCCGTAGAAAATCTGTCAAGCAAACTTGAGTGTGTCCGACTCAATGTTTGTCATGCTATGCAACGGACTATGGGACAAAGTTATTCCAACCCGACTCAACTTTTCTAAAAAAACCGTCATCACCGCAGGTCACCGCGATAAAAGATTTTTACAAGACTATGCTCTAAAGCCACTCACGGTAGCCGACAGCGCAATTTTCTATACAGAATCCTGCCTCTGGACTCCAGGGGGACAAAGAATTTCCTAGCACTAGCCCTGGGAACTTTCCTGCACAGCGAACCGACTAATCCCCTGACGTGTTTTGCAGCCACCGGCTCATCAACAGGCCATGCCCTTGTTACCCCATGGCCTGACACCGAATCAGCTCTGGCGGCTCCACTAATACATGTCTAAATTCTCCCCATTTACGGGGCGATTGAGCCAAGAATTCATCCCACTTATTTAGGAGTTTTTCGTGCCTCAGAATGCACAGCGACACCATTTCCCCTTTTTCCGTGGGCTCGCAGTAGCGTCGGCAAGCGCCGCACTAACCCTCGCCTTCCCTGCCATTGCATCCGCACATGTGCATGCAACCCCGTCGTCTGCCCCGATTGGCGGCTACGCGGATCTGGCTTTCGGGGTCGGCCATGGCTGCGACGGTTCGCCGACGACGAAGGTCGAGTTCACCATCCCGGAGGAGTTCGAAAAGGTTACGCCGAACGTGAACGCGAACTGGGATGTCACCAAGGAGTCGACCGGCTCTGGCAAGAATGAAAAGGTGCAGAAGGTCATCTACACCGCAAAGACTCCACTGCCGTCGGACCTGAAGGATTCTCTGACGCTCAGCGTGAAGGTGGCTGATGACGCAAAGCCGTCGACAGTTGAGGTGCCGACGCTGCAAACCTGTGAAAAGGGTTCGATGAACTGGGCTGAAAAGGACCACGATAGTGACTACCCGGTTCCAACTGTGGAGCTGATTGAGAAGTCGGAAGACAATGAACATAGCCACGGCCACGACCACAGCCACAACCATGGCACCAGCGAGACAAACCACGGCGATAGCCGCTCAGACGACGTGGAGCATTCCGCAGCTGCTACCAGCGAGGATTCGAGCAGCACGCTTGGCGGCTGGGGCCTGGGGCTCGGCCTCGTGGGCGCGCTGACCGGTATTGCCGCATTGGTAGTTTCACTGCGTAAGCGAGGTTAAGACCACAGGCGGATTGCCACTCGGGAATCCGCCTTCACCGCGGCACTGCCGCCCATGCCTTCACAGAGCTCACCCCATGCGAGCACATAGAGCCGGCCGATCTTGACAATGCACGCCGGAGGATAATCCGTGCTGTCGGCTCGTCGTTTCGGTCGACGCAGTGAACGGACAATGCAAAGCTCTCAAACAATGACGGCTGAATCACGCATCTAGGCTCGGATTGAGTTAGGCGAAGCTTTATGGCGTATTCGAAAACCGTTCGAAGGCAGTGGGAGGATTACACTGGCAAAACAGCAAAAACTCGAGCTGGGAACCCCGTCCCATCCTTTGGCTTCGGCCAGGAGGCAACCACGAGAGCCCCCGTTTCCGGCACCTGGTCGAGCCCAGCCAGAAGTTCAATCTGCCATCGGTCACGCCCTAATAGATAGAGTTCCGTCGGCAAGCTGCCACCATGAGCCACGATGCCGGGGTCCGTATCAGTGGTCTCGTGCCCAATCGCCACAACGCCACGGTTGTCTATCAACCATTCGACAACCTCAACGTTCCATCCTGGGTAGTGAGTCACGCCCTCTTCATCCGCATTGGCCATTGCCTCAGCGTCAGGCCACCGCTTTGACCAGTCACTGCGAAATGCGACAAATGCACCGCCCGGAATCAAACCATTGCGTTCCTCCCACGCCTCGACATCAGCAATCGAAGGGGAGAAATCATTATCCCGAGCGACTTCAGCAGTGAAATCTAGGACGACCAAAGGCAGGATCATCTGCTCGACGCCAATATTGTCAAGAGTTCTCGTCTCTTGGACGAAATGCACAGGCGGATCCACATGCGTACCCCACTGGCCAACAAACTGATACTGGTCGATTTCAAATCCATGCTCAGCAACGGTGAAAAGCCGTGTTCGCTGTTCGTCGGGAAGCGCAGGGAATTTCGGCTGACCGGCGTGAAACGCGTGAGTCAAGTCAACATAGGTGTGGTTTTCCCGAAGCTTGCGAGCAATGTCCCATAGTTCGTGCGTGTTTGCGGTGTTCTTGTTCGACATAAAGCGAAGTATATAGACAAAGCTGTCTAGTTAGCCAATATGGCCACCGGCACATCGAGCACTAAAAGACACCAACTCGCCCCACCCTGCACCTATCAGCTCAAACAGCCTGACGACACCCGCTACCGCAGGTACCCTCGCATACAGGAAAGACTTTTCAAGCCGCAGCCACGTTCTTCAGATTTTGGAATTGCGGGCTACATACACAACTTTCACCAAACTCAAGCCATCCCAAAGGAGTATCTAATGACCACCTACGAAAACATCCTTACCGAAACCCGAGGTCGCGTCGGCATTATCACCCTGAACCGCCCGAAGGCACTGAACGCCCTGAACCACAAGACCATGGAAGAGATCGGCGCAGCAGCCACCGCTTTCGACAACGACTCGGGAATCGGCGCGATTATCATCACCGGCTCCGAGAAGGCGTTTGCCGCAGGTGCGGACATTAAGGAGATGGCGGACAAGTCCGGCACCGAGATGTATGTCTCTGACTGGTTCGCACGTTGGGATGTTCTGACTTCCGTCCGCACTCCAGTTATCGCCGCCGTCAACGGCTACGCCCTGGGCGGTGGCTGCGAGGTCGCTATGATGGCGGACTTCATCATCGCTGGCGCTAAGGCCAAGTTCGGTCAGCCTGAGGTCAACCTCGGCATCTCTCCGGGCATGGGCGGCTCGCAGCGTCTCACCCGCGCAATCGGCAAGGCTAAGGCAATGGAGATGTGCCTCACCGGCCGCATGATGGGTGCCGAGGAAGCTGAGTGCGCAGGTCTGGTCGCCCGCGTCGTCGAGCCGGACGCGCTTCTCGACGAGGCCCTGAAAGTCGCCGACACCATTGCGTCGAAGTCTCTGGTTGCCACTACCCAGATTAAGGAACAGATCAACCAGGCCTACGAAATGACGCTGTCGCAGGGACTGCTCTTTGAGCGTCGCACCTTCCACTCCCTGTTCTCCTCCAATGACCAGAAGGAAGGCATGGCCGCTTTCACTGAAAAGCGCGAGGCAAACTTCACCAATTCCTAGAAACTGCTAATTCACAGTCGACGGGACTGCCAGCCACAGAGCCGAGTTGTCGGCGGCAGCATAGGTGTCTCGTGCACGCGGTGTGTGCGTTGGAGAAGTCACAATGACAGCAGCACGAACGCCACGGGCTCCCGATCCTGCAAGGTATGCAGTGCCTGCCGCGTTTTCAACGGTGGAGTCTGAGTTTGTTTCCATCGTGATTCGTCGCTTCCACACTCCCATAGATGCAAGCGCATCACGCATGTACTCAGCCTCAGTCTGGCAGCCCGGCTGAGTACGACCACCCGTGACGACGACCGGGTTAAGCGGATGACGCAGCGCCAGCGAACGTGCAGTTTCCAATCGGGACGTCAACACAGCAGGAGCACTGCAGTCGGGATTGAGACGGGCCCCGAGCACAATAATCGGCACCTGAGGATCAAGTAACGCAGTCTCCGCAGCTGCACGTCCGACCGGGGAAACCACCACTGGAGTCGCAAGCGAGCTATTGAACGCCTTGACTGCGACTGCACTGACCGGATTGGCGTTTGCCACTGCGCCCGAGCCAAAGACCGCACTCGCAGT
This sequence comes from Corynebacterium sp. 401_CJEI, assembly GCF_001076435.1. Classification (NCBI taxonomy): domain Bacteria; kingdom Bacillati; phylum Actinomycetota; class Actinomycetes; order Mycobacteriales; family Corynebacteriaceae; genus Corynebacterium; species Corynebacterium sp. 401_CJEI. Next base: position 19,378 of record NZ_JVIP01000035.1, on the reverse strand, counting down.
AAGAATAAGGCCAGCTCCAGCCATAGCGATTGCACGGAAAGATCGCGCCATTAAAGTCCCTCTCAAGAAAAGTGGCACGGAAAAATCCATACCCCACATGCCATTTAGAATCAGGCGGATAAATCCGCAGTATCACGCCGCTAATACTAGGCGCTACACAAAATGGCGCCTACATAAGAATTACGCGGGGGTGGCCAGGCACTCTCTTCGCCACCAAAATAGCACGCCGCCTACCAGGTAAATTGCGGACGTAGAGGCTTTTAAATCCACTTGGGATTCATAAAAGTGAGTTACATTTAATGACTTTTTCGTTAACTGCCAGCAAATCCCGGGATCCAATAGCAAATTATCCACCAAAACACAGGTACAGAAGTCACTATTGTTATTTAAGTTAAGGATGTAACGCATGTGAATAGATGTCCGCTTCAGTCAATCTTCAAAAATCAACACGCCACCGAACATCTTCTCCACCTCGCAACACAGCCCCACCCCTGCACTCCAGCACTACCCCCACAATGCGTCCGCAAAACATCGAATCGACAACACTCGACAACTACATACACGCAACTCCGCCGCCACTTCCGCCTACAAATGCGTGACGACGAAAGTGCCGCGCGCCGTCGTCAAGCGAAGGCGTCAACCCCCTCGAACCCCTCTCGAATAAAACAACGATTTTTTTGCGTAATTCGTCAAATAACCGCTGGTTACACCGTGTATCAATGAATTCAGCACTATTTTGCACATTAGTTAGGTAAGCGTCCGCGGCTCGTGATAGAACTCACAAGAGAACTATTTTCACTCAGCCATCACCCTGGCTGAGCCAGCCTAGAAGGAACATTATGAGCGTGCTCAACCTCGCCGCGGCGACGGCTGACACGGCGATTCCGGAATCTACCGGATTCACCGTCGCAGTCGGCGTTATTGGCGTCCTGTTGTCCCTGCCCTGCTGGTTCATCTTTATTAAGGGATTCACCCATATGGTGAAGACCATCATGGTGGGCCAAAAGACGTACGGTCACACCGGTGAATGGGGAACCCGTATTTGGACCATGATCCGAGAGATCGTCGGTCACACCAAGATGGCCAAGAAGCCCGGCGTTGCTGTGGCTCACTGGTTCGTCATGGTGGGCTTCCTCCTCGGTTCCCTAGTGTGGTTCGAGGCGTACATTCAGACCTTCTGGCCAGCCGGTGGTTGGCCAATCCTCAGGAATCTGACCGCCTGGCACTTCATCGACGAACTGCTCGGCCTGGGCACCACCCTGGGCATCCTGGCACTGATTCTCGTCCGCCAGACCAACCTGGGCAAGGAGCGTCTGAGCCGCTTCTACGGATCCAACGCCAAGGCTGCCTACTTCGTTGAGGCCGTCGTCCTCATCGAGGGCCTGGGCATGATGTTCGTCAAGGCTGCCAAGCTGGCTACCTACGGCGACCACGGTCACACTGGCGCCGAGGTCTGGACCTGGGCGAACTTCGTCACCGGTGGTATCGCACAGATTCTGCCGGCCTCCGGAGTCATGGTGTCCATCTTCGCGCTGATTAAGCTGCTGTCCGGTATGGTCTGGCTCTTCGTTGTTGGCCGCAACCTCACTTGGGGTGTCGCATGGCACCGCTTCCTGGCGTTCGCCAACATCCTGCTCAAGCGCAACGCTGACGGCTACAACGCCCTCGCTGGGGCTAAGCCGATGACCTCTAACGGCGAGATCCTGAACCTGGAAGAGGCTGACCCGGAGGTTGACTCCATGGGCACCGGCGTGGTTACCGACCACTCCTGGAAGGCTCTGCTGGACTTCACCTCTTGTACCGAGTGTGGTCGCTGCCAGGAGCAGTGCCCGGCCTGGAACACTTCCAAGCCGCTGTCCCCGAAGCTGCTGGTTAACCAGCTGCGTGACCACGCTTACGCTTCTGCCCCGTACCTGTTGGCTGGCGAGACCATCGAAACCGCTCGCGAGGGCGAAGGCGCTGGCGCAGCACTCCTGACCAAGCCGCTGGTTGGCGACGGCGATGAGGGCATCATCGACCAGGACGTCCTGTGGTCCTGCACCAACTGTGGCGCCTGTGTCGAGCAGTGTCCGGTTGACATTGAGCACATCGACCACATCGTCGATATGCGTCGTTACCAGGTTCTGGTCGAGTCGGACTTCCCGACCGAGCTGGCTGGCCTGTTCAAGAACCTTGAAACCAAGGGCAACCCGTGGGGCCAGAACGCTTCCACTCGCGCCGACTGGATCAATGAGGTCCGCAAGGAAGGCGTCGTTGTCCCGATTTGGGGCGAGGATGTCGAGAGCTTCGACGACACCGAGTACCTGTTCTGGGTCGGTTGTGCCGGTGCCTACGACGACAATGCGAAGAAGACCACCAAGGCTGTTGCAGAGATGCTTTACACCGCCGGTGTGAAGTACGCTGTGCTCTCCCAGGCTGAGGGTTGTACTGGTGACTCCGCTCGCCGTGCTGGTAACGAGTTCCTCTTCCAGATGTTGGCTGAGCAGAACATCGAGCAGCTCGACGAGGTCTTCGACGGTGTGCCGCCGAAGCAGCGCAAGATTGTCGTCACCTGTGCGCACTGCTTCAACACCTTCAAGAACGAGTACCCGGAGCTGGGCGGACAGTACGAAGTTGTCCACCACACCCAGCTGCTGAACAAGCTGGTTCGTGCTAACCGCCTGCAGCCGGTTGCTTCGGGTCAGGGCCGCCAGGTCACCTACCACGACCCATGCTTCCTGGGCCGCCACAACAAGGTATTCGAGGCTCCGCGTGAACTGATTGGCGCGTCCGGCGCCAACCTCGTCGAAATGCCGCGTAATAAGAACACCGGCTTCTGCTGTGGTGCTGGTGGCGCTCGCATGTGGATGGAAGAGACCATCGGTCAGCGCATCAACGTAAACCGCACCGAAGAGGCTGTCGGAACCGGCGCTGAGGCAATTGCCATCGGCTGCCCGTTCTGTAAGACGATGATGAACGATGGCGTCAACAACGTCATCGAGGACGACGAGAAGAAGCCGGAGGTCCTGGACATCGCCCAGATGCTCCGCGACTCCGTGAAGGTCGACGGCGAGCTGCCGCAGGCACGCGAACCGGAGTGGATTGAGCAGCCGGAGCGTGGCTGGGTCGATCCAAAGAAGGCTGAAGAGGAAGAGCGTCAGCGCCTCGAGGAAGAGGAAGCTAAGCGCAAGAAGGCTGAGGCTGCCGAGAAGAAGAAGGCAGAGAAGGCATCCGCTGCCGGCGCTGGTGCCGCAGCTGCTGGTGCTGCTGCAGGCGCTGCTGCCAAGGGTGGCGCTCCGACTCCGGGTGGTGCTCCGAAGCCGGGTGGCGCCAAGGGCGGCGCACCGACCCCAGGTGGTGCCAAGAAGGGCGCTCCAGCTCCAGGCGGTGCTCCAAAGCCAGGCGGTGCCAAGGCCGGCGCACCAACTCCGGGTGGCGCCAAGAAGGGTGCTCCTGCTCCGGGTGGCGCTCCGAAGCCAGGCGGTGCCAAGGCCGGCGCACCGGTTCCAGGTGGTGCAAAGGGCGGCGCCCCGACCCCAGGCGGTGCCAAGAAGGGTGCTCCAGCTCCGGGCGGCGCTCCGAAGCCAGGCGGTGCCAAGGGCGGTGCCCCGGTTCCAGGCGGCGCTAAGAAGGGCGCTCCAGTTCCGGGCGGCGCCAAGGCCGCTAAACCGGCCGCGCAGGCAGAGCCAGCAGCTGCAGAAACCGAAGCTCCGACTGAGGCTCCGAAGGCAACGAAGGGCGCTCCGATTCCGGGTGGCGCACGCAAGGGCGCTCCGGTTCCGGGTGGCGCTAAGAAGGCAGCTCCGGCCGCGAAGCCGAAGGCCGAGAAAACCGCTCCCGCCGAGGAAGCCGCTGCTGAAGTAGCGGCCACCGAGTCCGAGCAGCCAGCAGCTGAGCAGCCGAAGACCGCATCCGGTGCTCCGGTTCCGGGCGGCGCACGCAAGGGCGCTCCAATCCCGGGTGGCGCACGCAAGGCCAAGCCAGTCGCTAGCACCCCTGCCCCGGCAGCAGAGGAAACCGAAGCTCAGGAGGCTCCTGCTCAGCCAGAGGCAGAGCAGGCTCCGGCGCAACCAGAGGTTACCGAACAGCAGTCGGCGGAAGATGCCACCTCCACCGAGCAGGCCACTGAGACCCCAGCCGAGGAGACGCAGGCGCCGTCGGCAAGCGCTAAGAACCTTCCGCGCAACCAGCACGGAGTTCCGCTGCCAGGATCGGCGCGACGTAAGTAGCGCTCGCTAAGTAAGCAGGAATCCGCCCGAGAGGTTATTCTTCCCGGGCGGATTTTTTGTGCTTTACGACGATCCCTGCGCCACGGCATTAATCATGCAAATGGCACTCTCAACCGCACTGACAATATATTGATTACTGCATATTGATTACTGCATCCCGTTAGAGATGACCGCGTTGTGGTGTGGAAAGAGGTCTTGGCGTAGTGATTAAGAAATCGCTGTCACAGATAAGGGACTTTCTGAGGACTCCAGGGTCAGTGGAGATGGTCATTGCGCTGGTTCTCACGGCTCTCGATGCGCTAATTTTCCGCGAGAGCAACTCTGATCTGTTGTTGCCGACCATTATCGGTGGCCTTCAGGTCATTCTTGTTGCAGTGGCGACCTATCTGCCACTTTTTGCCATGGTGGTTGTCCCAGCGAATTTCTTGGCATTGACTTTCCTTCCCACAGAGCAGGCTCCAATGCAGATTTTCTGCGCGCTTCTCATCGTGGAAGTGATGCGTGCTAACAACAACAAGATGCCGGCGAGAATCACTGCGTTGCTCTTGTTGGTGATCTCAAACTACGACGTCAACACAAGTACTTTCGCACGTGACCATGTCGCGACCTTTGTGACAACACTGCTTTTTGTAATTGCCTACGCCATCGGCATGATGCGCAGTCGCTACAAAGAACAACGCCGGCGGGCAACGATTGAATCTAACCGCGCTCTGGAAGAGCAACGCCTTGAGTTGGCGACCGTACTGCACGACTCCACTGCCAAGTCCTTTACTCGCGTAACCATGCTGGCGCAGGCGCTCGCCATCGAGCGAGAAGGGACCGATGAAAAACTTGAAGAATCCCTGGAGGACATCGCAGAGACCTCCCGAGAAGGCCTGCTACAGCTTCGCCAGTTGCTTTCATTGCTGAAATCAGCTGACGACGAGAGTTCTTTGACCTCAGCTATCGGCCAGGATGAGCGAGTTCCCAGCATGAACAAGGTGCTCCAACAGGCCAAGGATGAACTGCAGGAAGCTGGGTTTAACGTTTCGCTGGCCACGAAGATTGAAACCGAGCCCTCTTTGACGCAGATTTCAGAGGTTATCTCGCCGGCGCTGTCGGAGTTCTGCACGAACATTCAGAAGTACGGCGAACCGCAAACGAACGTTCACATTCTGGCGCTGAGCAATGAGGAAGATGGCTTCACGCTCGACATCAGCAATCAGATATCGAAGGCGCTACCGCATTTTCTGCCGCGGGCGATGCTCTCGAGCGGTTTGGGGCTTTCCTCACTGCATCGGCGAGTGCGACCGTGGGACGGTTCCATCACGTCAGAACGAGAAGGAAATGTGTGGAATTGCAAACTCCACATGCCACCTACCAACCAGTAGGTTACGCTAGCGTAAGATTGATGTAGTAGCCGCCTGTGACGAAGATATCTCTCGAAAAGTCCTGGTTAGCGTAGTAATATCACACGATGACAGATATTGTTCGGTTTTTATAACTTCTATGAAAGGTTCGCGGATGTCTGACATTAAGGTTCTCATTGTCGATGACGACCCACTTGTACTCTCGACGCTGCGAACCTATTTCAAGAAGGCACCGCATATCACCGTGGTCGATGAAGCCAGCGATGGCCACGAGGCTCTCAACATTATTGCCCGTGGTGGCGTTGACGTAGTTTTGACCGATATTCATATGCCTAACATGGACGGCGTTGAGCTACTTGAGCGCATTAAGAAGGTGGAGAATCCACCGAAATTCATCGCTATCACCTCATTTGATACCGATGAAACAATGCTGAAAATCTTGAGTCTCGGCGGAAATGGCTACATTCTCAAAACTGCCCGCCCGGAATCCGTCATTGGCACCGTTGAAGATGTTTTCCAGGGCGGCACCGTCATCTCACCGATTTCTGCGACTCGGCTGATTAAAACCCTGCCGTCCCGCAACATTTCCTCGTACAAGATCACTCAAGCCGAGCGAGAGGTTCTCGGCCTGATCTGCCGCGGTAAGTCAAACCACGACATCGCCAAGGAACTCGGCAAGTCGCCGGGCACTATCAAGAAGCACCTCTCCAGCATGTTCAATAAGTTTGGAGCTACCTCTCGCCTGGACCTGGCGCTGAAAGCAATAGACGCAGGCTTCCACCCGCCGGCATCCGCTGCCGCAGAATAACCAGGGGCTCTGAGATTTGGCCGGTTAGCGGCTCTGAATTGAGCCTTTGCAGGCCCGAGATGGATAGCAAAAAGGGGCATATTCACTTTCGCGAATATGCCCCTTTTACCCGTGCTGAGTGTGGAGAGAGAACTGTGTAACTACTGGATGGTCACCTCGACATGTCGCTCGCGCGGAGCCACACCGAAGTAGGTGCGCCCAATTGGCTCCCACGTCTTCGAGTTGGCGTTGCAGCGAACAGTCTGTCCGGCGAACTCGTCAACCAGGAATCCCCAGCTCAGACGACCAGTTTCACCCTTGCGCACTTCGTACGGTCCGATCTTCTGCCCGAGGCTCCAAACCATCTCTCGGGAGTATTCCCAGGAGTACTTGCGGTTGAGCTCCTTACTGACCTTCACACTGACAGAGATATTGGTCCACCACTTCTTGGTCTTGGACTCCTTGATGGTCTGCGTCAGCGGAATCGGCTCATCACCGATGTCATTCTTCGTAGAAACAACGCCCTCAACGTCGTAGCGAGAGCCGGTGATTTCCACGAACTCAGCCACCGAACCCGGAGCTTCACAAGTGGTTCCCGGTGCCGGACCGCGGTCAACTGCCGCCGGCTTGGGCACTGGTACCCACTCCTCCGGCGCGAACGGTTCACCGGCTCCTGGATTCGGGGCGGCCACCGCTGTCGGAGCACCGAGTCCGAGCGCAAAGACCGTCGTCAAGCACATGGCGACAACACGCTTTTTCATAACTGCTCCTAGTCGTTAATCGTGGCGGATGCCGGGCCGCCGTCACCGGAGTTACCGCTGACAGGCGCCCACTGCTGACGGTGCTCGCCCTCCTTGGTGGTCTTGTGCCAGACCACGAAGCGAGTCGACGGCCCCTTGCCGTTGTACTCACCGAAGTAGGGCTCACCGCGCCACAGGCCGGTCTTCTGGTCACAGGTGCGAACACGGCCAATGAAGGACTTCATGTGCACGCCGTAGTCTGCGCGAACGGTCTCACCGGGGTTGACGGTCACCGGGCCCAGCTTGTCGCCAACCGACCACTGACTGACCTCGACGATGCCGTACTTGTTCTTCACCCCGTGGAGGAACACGTCCCACATATTTCCGGAGCTCATGGCCTTCACAGACTCGTTGACTCCCTCTGTCACCTCGAGGGTGTACTGAATAGGGCGGTCAGTGCGGTTGGTGAATGAGTTAGTGCCATTGTAGCGGTCCCATTCGTCGGTAATCCACTGTTCCCAGGGGTGACGCTTGGCATCCTTGACCGGGTCACATTTATCCGTATTGGTGAAACCGGTGTGGTGCTCATCCTGGTCAGGGGTCTGGGTCAGCGGGGTCGCCGCGGCCTGTCCAACGATGCCTGGTGCAAGAAGACTTGCACCCATCACCGCGCAGGCCAGGGCCTTCTTTTTCAGGCTCAACATGGAGAAACTTCCTTCTGCTTCGAGGCTTTAGGGGCTCTGGCCGTCTTAAACGGCGTACTCCTTGACCTGCGGAGCAGCACCGTCCACGGAGCGGTCAGCTTCGTTGGCGCGCATGGAAACGCGAATGTGACGCTCCTTCGGGATGGTGCCCCAGTACGGACGACCCGCGTCAATCCACTTTCCGCCCTTACAGGTCAGGTGAGTACCTTCGAAGGACTGATTCAGGAAGCCATACTCCAGAACACCGGTGTAGCCGGGCTTGACAGGGTACGGGCCGAGGGTCTGGCCAACTTCCCAGGTCTGAGTGGACTGGTAGCCGGCACTGAAGGTGACGTGGAAGAGCTTGAGCAAATCGAAGTCGACCGAACCGCCGACGTTCCAGGACTTGGTCTTGCCTTCCTTCAGGGTCTGAGTCAGCGGCAGGTCGGTGTCGCCGTAGTTAGCGACAGTCGCAGTACCTTCGACCTCGAACTTCGAGCCGGTGATCTTCAGGGACTGGCCGGACTGGCCTTCAACGGAGCAAGTGCCACCGACAGTGCCCGGGGTGGGGGCTGGGGCAGCTTCAGCCATCGGGGCGACAGCCAGCGAGGACATGGTGACCAGGGCTGCAATGGAGCCGGAGAGCAGGGTCTTCTTCACGGCGAAATCCTTTCAGGATGTGACGAGCAACTCGTAAGGAAATACTTGAACTGACACCTGCAAAGGTAAGTCGAAATTCAGCGTTTTGTAATGGAAAATTTTCGACTGGCTTTACGACGGCCGCAGCGATTATCCACATAGTAAAAATGGAATCTCACCGATTTCTACCACGCGAAAATACGACATCTAATTGACTTTGACCAGCGATTATGGGCGCCACAATAAGATTTCGGCGATCAATTCAATCGCATCAGAACTACGCCTTTTGAACCAATTCAAAAATGCCTCGGTCGGCCACTTGGTACTAGACAATCAACATTTCGGCCACTAGCCCACCTACATAAAGACACCAGAGAGTAGCCGAATGGCCACCCCCAGGCGCGGGCAGGTAGAGAGACCTCCACACTTCACACTCTTGATTAAATAGTTATGATTTCTTTATTAATCACTGGCGAAGTCCGGCAGTCCACAAAGCCCTGACACTTTGCCGAGGCAGATATCTTTCGGAGTACTACCTAATGTTTCGACGCACTTCCGTTCTTGCTACCACCATTGCATCCGCAGCACTTTCCCTGGGCGCGCTGACCGGCGCCCCGACCGCTACCGCAGCACCGACAGCTACGACCAGCAGCGACGACCTGCAGGTTAAGGAATACGCTCTTTCCGATACCTTCTCTTGCGACTACTACAACCTCCCGTGGTGCCGCTAAAGAGCGCTGACCCCCTACCCCTCCTCTGCCGCCCCTTCACGTGAGCGCGGCTACTTCGCGGTGCCGTCGAGCCCCTCTAGCAGTGTGGCAAAATCCGTGACATTAGTATCCACCCGCGTGTTTGTACTGCGTCGCTGGTTCGGCTCGCCAACACCCCGATTCCCCTCGCTGGCCCCGCCCGCTGAATGCTCCGCACCCTTTTCTTCAGCTTCGTTCCCAAAATCTGGACCAAAACCGACTACGGCCGAGCGAACACCGACAAGGTACTCGGCAAGCTCACGAGCTGCACGCACCACGCGATTATTCATCTCCGCGCCGGACACTCCGCCGGCGCCATTTCCGGCACCATCGCCAGCACCAAAGTCCTCAGTGGCTGCAAATACAGCAGTCGGCATAACCGTGCCGCGCAGGTAGCTAAACAGCGGACGCATCGCATACTCCAGCACCAACGAATGTCGTGCTGTGCCAGCCGTCGCAGCAATAATGACCGGCATGGAAGTCAGCGCATCCTTATCCAGGGCGTCGAAAAACATCTTGAACAACCCAGAGTAGGACGCTGCGAACACCGGGGTCGCGGCAATCAATCCATCAGCACCGCTGACAGTATCGAGGGCGGCGCGCAATTTTTCGTCGTAAAGCCCTGTGGACATCACAGTGCCGAGGCTGACAGCGAGTTCGCGCAGCTCGACGTACTCAACTTGGACCCCCTCGCCACGCTTGGAGACCTGCGCCTCGACGGCCTCCGCGATGCGGTCGGCAAGGATGCGCGTGGTTGATGGATCGGAAACACCGGCACTTACGACGACGAGCTTTTTCACTACTGATTCCTTTCAGCCGGGCGGACGAGAAGGTGCGGGGAATCTGCGCCCTCGGCAACCAGCGAGGCATGCGTCGGCGGGTCGGAAGGCACGTGCGCCGGACGGCGGCGCTCGAACTCTTCACGCAGGACCGGAACGATTTCGGTTCCCAGGATTTCAACCTGCTCCAACGCCATTTCCAGCGGCAGGCCGGCGTGATCGATAAGGAAGAGCTGACGCTGGTAGTCGCCAACGGCGTCTGCATAGCCCAGGTAACGTTCGATGATTTGCTCAGGCGTGCCGACGGTCAGTGGAGTGATGTTCTCGAATTCTTCCAGAGATGGCCCATGTCCATAGACCGGGGCATTGTCGAAGTATGGGCGGAAAACCTCCTTGGCCTTCTTCTCCGTCTCAGCGGCGAAGACCTGCCCGCCAAGCCCGACGATTGCCTGATCAGCAGCACCATGGCCGTAGTGCTCATAGCGCTGGCGGTAGAGGTTGACCATGGCTGTGGTGTGCTCGATATTCCAGAAAATGTGGTTATGGAAGAAGCCGTCCCCATAGAAGGCGGCCTGCTCAGCAATCTCAGTGGAGCGGATTGAGCCGTGCCACACGAAAGGTGCTACACCGTCGAGCGGGCGCGGTGTGGACGTAAAGGACTGCAGCGGAGTGCGGAATTGACCTTGCCAATCCACATTCTCCTCACGCCAAAGGGTGCGCAGCAGGTGATAGTTCTCGATGGCCAGCGGAATTCCCTTGCGAATATCCTTGCCAAACCACGGATAAACCGGCCCGGTGTTGCCGCGGCCCATCATGAGATCAATGCGACCTTCGGAAAGGTGCTGGAGGTAGGCGTAATCCTCGGCGATGCGCACGGGGTCGGTGGTGGTAATCAGCGTTGTCGAGGTCGACAGAATCAGATTTTCGGTCTGTGCTGCGAGGTTGGCTAATAAAATCGGCGGGTTCGCCGGTGCCACAAACGGTGGATTGTGGTGCTGGCCAGTAGCAAATACATCGAGGCCGACCTCTTCGGCCTTCTTCGCTAGCGCGACAGTTGCCTTAATTCGCTCATGTTCAGTAGGGATTTGTCCAGTCGTGGGATCTTTTGTGACGTCGCCAATTGTAAAAATTCCGAATTGCATAATTCTCAATCCTAAATAGCAGTTGTTGACATGTCAACGCCTGTTATGCTGGACATAAGCACTTAAAACGACTCCATATGAACCGTCTCCAACCAAAGGAGCCTCGCCCAGCCATGACAAAACCCCGAACCGATCGCCCGACCGGATGTGCGCTTCTAAAAAAATATTCGGCATTTTCTTTGACCTTTGTTGACACATCATCACATCTAGAGTTATCGTTGACACGTCAACACCGGAAGTTGGTTCCGGCGGACAAAAATACTTCGAAACATTCGAGATACTTTTAACTTTTAGGAGATTCACTATGGCTCTTCAGTCTGGCAACTACGTTCTTGATGCACAGCACTCCACCGTTGGATTCACCGTTCGTCACGCAATGATCACTAAGGTCCACGGTCAGTTCACTCAGTTTGAGTCCGTTATTAATTTTGATGCCGACAAGCCGGAGAATTCCACGGCAAAGGCGACCATTCAGGCGAACTCCATCAACACCAACAATGAAGAGCGCGACAACCACCTGCGCTCGAAGGACTTCTTCGGCACCGACGAAAACCCAACCTTCGAATTCGTTTCCACCGCTATCGAGCTCCAGAGCGAAGAAAAGGCCACCGTTACCGGCGACCTAACCATCAACGGCATCACCAAGCCGGTCACCCTGGATGTCGACATTTTCGGCTCCGCTGAAGACCCATGGGGTCAGACTCGCGTTGGCTTCGAGGCAGCCACCAAGATTGACCGCACCGATTTCGGCATCGATTACAACGCTCCTATTAAGACTGGCGGCCTGCTCCTTGGCAACGAGATTTCCCTGCAGATCGACGGCTCCGCAGTTAAGCAGTAACTAGCAGCCAGAACCCCAGCTGCCCGCAACCCAGTAAAGCGTCCTGCATCCTCATGCAGGGCGCTTTTGCGCAATCAATGTGCAATTAATCTGCCCCCGCTGTGAGAAAAGCATGGTGCGGGAGCAAAAAAGTGGCATGCTTAGACAGGTGAGTTCCAGTAAAGACACTTCCCAGGGCACCGAAACCACCAACGAGACAACGCAGGACGCTCAGGCTGCGCAGGCCGCTCAGGCCGAGCAGTCCCGTGCTGCCCGTGTTGCCGCCCGTCGTGGAAACATCAGGGCACCTCGCCGCACTCCACTGAAGACACTGGACCAATCCTCCAAGCTGCAGAACGTCCTCTACGACATTCGCGGTCCGGTGACTACTCTCGCCGAGCAGATGGAGGCCGACGGCCACCGCATCATGATGCTCAACACTGGCAATCCGGCGAAGTTCGGCTTTGATGCACCTGACACCATCGTGCAGGACATGGTCCGCGCTCTCCCCCACGCACAGGGCTATTCCGAGTCCAAGGGTATTTACTCCGCACGCCGTGCCGTCGTCACGCGCTATGAGATGGACCCGGACTTCCCCCGTTTCGACGTCAACGACGTCTGGCTGGGCAACGGCGTCTCCGAGCTGATTTCCATCACCACGCAGGCGCTGCTCAACGAGGGCGATGAGGTCCTCATTCCAGCTCCGGATTACCCGCTCTGGACTGCAGCAACCACCCTCGCCGGCGGCAAGGCCGTCCACTACACGTGCGATGAGGAGAATAACTGGGCCCCGGATGTCGAAGACATTCGCTCGAAGGTGACGGATCGCACGAAGGCGATTGTCATCATCAACCCGAACAATCCGACCGGCGCGGTCTACACACGCCAGACACTCGAAGCCATCGTGGATATCGCTCGTGAGCACTCGCTCCTGCTGCTTTCCGACGAAATCTACGACCGTATCCTCTACGACGATGCAGAGCACATTTCCACTGCCTCCTTGGCCCCGGATTTGCTCTGTATCACCTTCAACGGCCTGTCCAAGACCTACCGTGTGGCCGGTTACCGCGCGGGCTGGATGGTGCTGACTGGCCCGAAGCGCCACGCAGAGGGCTTTATCGAGGGCATCAACCTGCTGGCCAGCACCCGTCTGTGCCCGAATGTCCCTGCTCAACACGGCATTCAGGTGGCACTTGGCGGTTACCAGTCCATCGAGGACTTGATCTTGCCAGGCGGTCGCCTGCTGGAGCAGCGCAATGTCGCCTACGAGGGACTGACCTCAATTCCAGGCGTGAGCTGCGTGAAGCCGATGGGCGCCATGTACGCATTCCCGAAGCTGGATCCGAACGTCTACGAAATTCACGATGACGAGAAGCTGATGCTCGACATCCTGCGTGAAGAGAAGATCCTGATGGTCGGCGGCTCTGGCTTCAACTACCCGACGCCGGATCACTTCCGAATTGTCACCCTGCCGTGGGCACGCGACCTGAAGGAAGCTATCGAGCGCCTAGGCAACTTCCTGGTCAGCTACAAGCAATAGCAGTACTTAAGGTTGCGCACGCTACTGGTTCTGCCCTTCTCACATATCGATGCGCTATTCACTTATGGACACACTGGAGCGCATCGATGAGTGAGTATTGCATCGATAGGTGGGCCATAGCGCTGATGACTACGGCTCGGCGCGCCGGAATGGCGGTACGCCTTCCGGTGCTGGTGCAGCGATTAGGTTATTAAGGGTGGGCAGGCATTCAAAAGATTCAATGAACTCTGACAACCAGCAACCTTTTCGCGTTGCTCCGGGTTCCGACATAGGTGCGCATCTCGACGTACTGAAGAACTCGAACAACGGCTCCCCTACCGGCCGGTTCCGGGCTGTCAATGCCGCGAATCAACCCAACTCTGCAACTTCGGCTGCCCCAGCACGACATGCAGAGCCTGCCGCACATTCAAAACCAGCACCGGCACGGCAAAACGAACCTGCGCAAGCCAAACCAAAACCAACGAAACCGCGGCACAACCCCACAAGAGCACGTCGCTTGCTGGCCACAGTTCTCACAGTTGCTGGTATTGCCACTTTCCTCGCAGTGATTGGGCTCTGGCCATCGGGTGAAGCTCCGAGCCCAGGGCCGGGATTCCTGCAGTCACAGACGTCAGCTGCAGAGACGGTTAAGGGAACCGTCGTAAAGCACAGCGTCGGCGCGTGCAATTCGCCTGACAACGGACGCGTCTTCGATGACCAGCCGCGGCCAGGACTGGCGGCCTCCCTCAATGACCCCGCGGCGCCGAAGTGCCAGCTCTCGGTCATTGAGCTGACCTCGGGTCCAGACGAGGGCAAGAAGACTCTGCTGGAAGCATCCGGCCTTCCCGGCGAGATTGAGCTGGAGGAGGGAGACAAGGTCGTCCTGGCAATTCACCGTCCAAACGCGGCCGGTACCGGAGCTGTCGACAATGGTGCCGTGCCGGATCCGGGGTTGATGACACCGGCTCCCGGCGTTGTTCCCGCGCCTGCCCCTGAGGGCGCAGAGGGTGAGCCTGCTCCTGATGCAGAGGCTCCGGCACCAGCTCCAGCCCCGGAGCAGGAACCAGCACCTGAATCCGACGCAGAAGCCCCCGCTGCCCCCGCTGCCCCCGAAGCTCCTGCTCCTGCCACCGACACTAATGTCGTCGACCTCGCACCTCATCAGGTTGTCGACACCGCTAGCATCGGCAACACCTACACCTTCCTGGACATGGATCGCACCACGACCATCTGGATGTGGCTCGGCGCAGCGGTGCTGCTCATCATCCTCGTCGGCATGACTCGCGGAGTCTTGAGCCTCATTGGTCTTGGCATCACGCTGGCCGCAGTGATGGGATTCCTGGTTCCGGCACTGCTACGCGGTGGCGATCCTGTGGCCTTAGCCATCACGGCGGGCGCGGCGATCCTCTTCCCGGTGCTCTTCCTCGTACATGGCATCAATTGGAAGTCAGCTTCCGCACTGGCGGGAACACTCACCACGATGGTGTTGGCGGCGGGCCTGGCCAACCTCGCAATCTCCACGTCACAGCTACGTGGTCTCGGCAACGAGGACAACCTGCTCATTCAGCTTTACCTGCCTGACGTCTCCGTCACAGGTCTGCTTCTGGCGGGATTCATCATCGGCGCGTTGGGCGTGCTTAACGACGTCACCATCGCCCAGGCATCGACCGTCCAGGAGCTTTACGAAGCAGCTCCGCGGTCGCGGCCTATGGAGGTCTTCCGCTCGGCAATGCGCGTCGGTCGCGATCACATCGCGTCGATGGTCTACACACTGGTACTGGCGTACCTCGGCACCGCACTACCGCTATCGATTTTGTTAAGCGTCTCCGACCGGCCGCTGATGCAGTCGTTGACCTCCGATGTCGTGGCCACAGAGCTGCTGCGTTCCACCATCGGTGCGGTGGCTTTGGTACTCGCAGTGCCGATTACCACCCTCATCGCCGCCTATACCGTGGCCCCGGAGGGTATGAAGTTTCCGAAGCGCTCGAGGGCGGCTAGCATTTAGCCGCGGCCGAGGCAGGTGACATCCCAGCCTGCGGCACGCCACTGGTCGGCTGGCAGGCAGTTGCGGCCGTCGAGCACTGCTGCACGCTTGACCAGCTTCTTCGCAGCCACCGGGTCGATGTCGCGGAACTGCTGCCACTCGGTGGCGACGACAACCATCTCCGTGCCTTCCAGGGCAGCTTCGATGCTCGGTGCGTACTCCAAGGTCGGGAAATTCTTCTTGGCGTTCTCCATGGCCTGCGGGTCATAAACACTCACCGAAGCGCCCGCCAGAGACAGCGAACCAGCAATCGACAGCGCCGGGGAGTCACGCACATCGTCAGAGTTCGGCTTGAAAGCCGCACCCAGCACGGTCACGGTGTGGCCGAGCAGCGAGCCGCCGAAGCTACCACGCACCAGGTCAACGGTCTTTTCACGGCGACGCATGTTAATCGCATCGACCTCACGCAGGAAGGTCAGCGCCTGGTCAACGCCCAGCTCACCGGCGCGGGCCATGAATGCGCGGATATCCTTCGGCAGGCAACCGCCGCCGAAGCCCAGACCCGCGTTGAGGAAGCGGCGACCAATTCGGGCGTCCATACCGATGGCGTCGGCAAGCGTAGTGATATCCGCACCTGTGACCTCACAGATTTCAGAGACCGCGTTGATGAAGGAAATCTTGGTGGCGAGGAATGCGTTCGCCGACACCTTCACCAGCTCTGCGGTGGCAGTGTCCGCGACGATAAGCGGCGTCTCGCGCTCGAAGATAGGACCGAAGCACTCGCGCAGGCTGTCCTCAGCGATTGACTCGACCTCCTGACCCGCACCATTGAGGATCATGCCCGGCTTCTGGGTGCCCAGCACCACACGGTCCGGCTCGAGAGTGTCCTTTACTGCGAAGCCCTCACGCAGGAACTCCGGGTTCCAGGCGATTTCGAGGCTGGTGTTCTTCAACTGCTCATCACCAGCTGCTGCGCGCTCACTGATCATCTTCGCAGCCAGCTCCTGCAGGCGCGGTGCGGTACCGACGGGCACAGTGGACTTACCAAACACTAAATGCTTGCCGACGACGCGCTTAGCCAATTCGGTAATGGCGGCGTCCACATAGCGAACATCGGCGGCGTACGAGCCCTTAACCTGCGGAGTTCCGACACCTACGAAGTGGACGTTCGCAAATTCAACGGCTTCGTCGTAGTTAGTGGTGAAACGTAGTCGCCCTGACTCAACGTGCTTCTTTAGCAGTTCGGGCAAGCCAGGCTCAAAGAAAGGAACTTGGCCTGCGGACAATGCCTCAATCTTGGCGGGATCAACATCTACGCCGAGAACCTCGTGGCCTAACTCCGCCATCGCCGCGGCATGAGTGGCGCCAAGGTAACCCGTACCAATAACCGTAATACGCATAAGGGCTATTATTTATCGAAAGATAAAAGGCCATCAAGCCGATTTAACCCTTAAATGGTGTGAACTAAAGGCCCATATTTAGGCTTTTCACCTGCGAAAACTCTTTATTGAACAATTGTTTCCATTTCTTCACCAAGAATTCACTCGGGGCTATTCACAATTCATTTATATTCCGAGTTCATATCCCGAGTTTCAGGTGCCTTATTCCTCATCGCGGAAGTTCAGGTACGCACGCGACGGCGTCGGGCCGCGCTGCCCCTGATACTTCGAACCGAGCTTGCCGGAACCGTAAGGCACCTCTGCCGGCGAGGACATCTTGAACAGTGCCAGCTGGCCGACCTTCATGTTCGGCCACAGTGCGATAGGCAAGTTCGCCACATTGGATAGCTCCAGCGTGATGTGGCCTGAAAACCCTGGGTCAATAAAGCCGGCGGTCGAGTGCGTTGCCAGGCCCAGACGCCCCAGCGAAGACTTACCTTCCAGGCGGCCTGCCAAGTGCGGAGGAATAGTGAAGTACTCCAAGGTCGATGCCAGGACGAACTCGCCCGGGTGAAGAATGAAGGGCTGCCCTTCTGGAACCTCGTGCGGGGACGTCAGTTCTTCCTGTGGCAACTTCGGATCGATGTGTGTGTACTGCGAGTTGTTAAAAACTCGGAAGAACTTGTCCAGACGCACGTCGATGGACGAAGGCTGAATCATCTTCGGGTCAAAAGGATCAATGCCGAGATGGCCGGAGCCTTCGGCATCGATAGCGGCACGAATATCACGATCTGAGAGCAACACATAGACCAGCTTAACCGCTCTGTAATACACAGCGTGTGCGGGTTGCAGGATATGCCCGCACTGAATCCCCCGGGCAGGACTGGATGAGGCCCTACAAGGAGATCAGCGCTTAACCCGAAAAGACGGACAGAGGGTCTTCAAGACCAATTTTTTCGACACGAATCGAGAGTGCTACATTGAAGTTACAGAGGGCGACTGATTGCCTGCATGCCACACCTACTGTGCCAATCCCGTGGCGTGCTTTTAATCATTCCGCCTACTGTGTGCCGATGTAGTTCAATGGTAGAACTCCTGCTTCCCAAGCAGGCGGCGCGGGTTCGATTCCCGTCATCGGCTCCGCCCAATGAGGCTCAGCGTCAAGCTGAGCCTCATTTTTGTTTCCGCTGTTTTCAGCTACATCCCGCGGTACCACAACAGGGTTAAGTAAAGAAAAGTGTGTCTTTTCCGGGCGTGTTGCGGTTATTTGATCCAGCCTTTTTGGATGCCGAGGTTGTGTTGGTAGCTGGTGTCGATGGCGGTGTCGTATTCTGCTGGTGCACCGATGTCATTGGTAGTGGCTGTGGTGTTGTGGGTGATCAGGTCTGTTGCTGTGGAAAGTGCGTCTTGACCCCATCGTTGGTCCCTGGCGATCTTGACCGGATCGTCAGGGACTTCTGTATGTAGATACAGCCACCAATCCATCACTGTGCGTTGATGCGGTAGTGATAGTCCGCGGTGTCTGCGGGCTAGTTCTTTTATGGGGGCGTTGATGCCACCTTCGAGGCTGTTTGTTGTTGCTGCAAGGTTGTCGGGGTCGATGGTTGTTGGTGGGGGTTGCAGGTAGGTAAACAGCAGGTCTCTGCGGTGCAGAGATAGCAATGATTGATAGGCCGCTCGGACGCGTTGGTGGGTGTAGACCTTGGTGTAGGCGCCGGTAACGGGGTCTTTGATGGTGGTTTTCTCGTTCATCCATTCCCGGTAGGTGTGGTCGAATTCGTGCAGGTGGGCGACCCATGTGGATGCTTGGTCAAGGTCGGTGATGCGAGTGAGTTTCAGGGCTAGGCGGTAGAGGGTTTTGCCGGCATCGGTGCGGGGGTTGCTGGTGGTGTGGCGGCAGACTGTTCGTTGGGCGTGGACGAGGCAGCGTTGGATGCGTGTTGTTGGCCAGCAGTGGTGGATGGCTGATTGGGCACCTTGTCCGCCGTCTGTGACTGCGATTAGTGGTGCGGCAATGGGGCGTAGGAGTTCGGTGTAGGCGGCGGTGGTTTCGTGTCTGGCCCAGGTCCAGTTGATGACGTGGGTTTTACTGGCTGCGATCAGGAGGCATCCGGACTTTAGATAGGTCGCGTCGAGGAAGATTTGGTCATGGATGCGGAATGAGTCGATGGTGGGTGTGGGGATGATCCACCAGCACCATCGGAATCGGTGGTGCATGGTTTGCCTGGTTACGCCATGGTGTGCGGCGAAGGTGGTTAGAGATTGGGTGCCGGTGGCCCATTGGATGAACAAAGCCATGGTGGCGGTGTTTTTGTTGTGGGTTTGGGTGTTGCGGGTAAAGGAGTGTCCGCAGTGGGTGCAGCGCCAACGGGTGGTTGATTTGCTGGTGGTGCCGTTTTTCTTTGTGTTGTTGCCGCATAGTGGGCAGCTGGGGCGGTTGGTGGTCATCCTTTAATCCAACCGGTGTGCGGTTAGCACAAATGTGGCCGGAGGTGCGGGATGGTGTGGGTAATAGCTTTCGGGGAGCTATTCTTTGGTGATTTGTGGTGTGTGGTCTGGGGTTATGGTGGCATGCGGACACACTTTTCTTTACTTAACCC
>NZ_JVIP01000034.1:0-20577 GCF_001076435.1 Corynebacterium sp. 401_CJEI | reverse complement strand
TCTCTGGTGTTATCCATGATGCAATGACCGCCTGACCCTACCGGGGCAACGCCAGTCTTTTCGTACTCTGCCAGAATGTCGATGCGGCGCTGGTGACGCTCCTCCTCGCTCCACGGCTGGGAGACGAAAGCATCGACGATAGCCAGGGCCTCTTCCTCAGAGTGCATACGACCGCCGAGGCCGATCAGCTGAGCATTGTTGTGCTCGCGGGCGAGCTTTGCGGTCTCCACCGACCAAGCCAGCGCACAACGAGCGCCCTTGACCTTGTTAGCAGCAATCTGCTCGCCGTTGCCGGAACCGCCGAGCACGATGCCCAGGCTGCCCGGATCAGCGACGGTACGGGAAGCCGCCTCAATGCAGAATGCTGGGTAATCATCTGCAGGGTCGTAGGTGTGAGCGCCGCAATCAACGACGTCGTGGCCAGCCTTCTCCAGGTGGGCCTTAATCAGGTTCTTCATCTCAAAACCGGCGTGGTCTGCACCAAGGTAAATACGCATGGCAGCAAGTTTAGCGGTTCCCACGGATTCCACGGCGCCTGCACCCGTTTTAGGTATTGCTTGACGACGTCTCCTGCGCAGCCGAATAGGGTGAAAAGTGACTGTATTTGCGTTTCAGCACGCCTTCGAAACCGGAAATTGGGTGCTTTTACCGTGTCTCCTGCGCCGCAAGCTCACTTCCAAGTCGATCCTGAAGCCCATGGCTCCCATGGGAATCATCACGCACCGGTGGTGCGAACGGTTCGGCATGACATCAACAAGAAACCATTTATTGTCATTTGGGAGGTCACGCGGGCTTGTGGCTTAGTCTGCAAGCACTGCCGTGCAGATGCGCAGCACGAGCCGCATCCTCACCAGCT
Organism: Corynebacterium sp. 401_CJEI; assembly: GCF_001076435.1. Classification (NCBI taxonomy): domain Bacteria; kingdom Bacillati; phylum Actinomycetota; class Actinomycetes; order Mycobacteriales; family Corynebacteriaceae; genus Corynebacterium; species Corynebacterium sp. 401_CJEI. Next base: position 19,721 of record NZ_JVIP01000034.1, on the reverse strand, counting down.
TTCGACCACCGAGGGCAAGATGCTGCTGGAGACCTTGGCGTCGTATAGCAAGCCGAAGCCGCTTGTAGTGCTCACCGGCGGTGATCCTTTTGAGCGTGATGACCTGGAAGAATTGGTGCGATTCGGCACGGAGCAGGGCCTGAATATGTCGCTATCTCCATCGGTGACGCCGCGGCTCACGCCAGAGCGGATTCAGTCACTGCGTGAGGCCGGTGGCAAGGCGATGTCCATGTCGCTCGATGGCGCGACTGCCCAGACCCATGACAAGTTCCGTGGATTTTCGGGCACTTTTGAAAAGACGCTCGAAATGGCTCCGCACATCAACGAGGCCGGTTACCGGCTGCAGATTAACGACCCTGACCAAGGGAAATATTCATGAGGCGCCAGCGCTGCTGAAGACCGTCATGGAGATGCAGGCCAAGATGTGGTACGTCTTTTTCCTCGTTCCCACTGGTCGCGGTGCGGATTTGGGCGCATTGTCACCGGAGGAACGCGAGGATGTTCTGCACTGGTTGTCTGATGTGTCCAACCGAATTGCCATTAAGACGACGGAGGCGCCGCAGTATCGGCGCGTCGTCATGCAGCAGGAGGAAGCGAAGGAAAAGGGGCTGCCACCCTATGAGGGCGGCGAGCTCTACCGTTACTTGACCGAGGAAACGACAAAGCTGCTCGGTGCTGTGCCGGAAAAGCCACGTCGCCCGCGCTCCCCCATGGCCGTCAATTCCGGGTCAGGTTTTGCCTTCATTGACCACATCGGCGACGTCTACCCCAATGGCTTCCTGCCGCTTCACTGCGGAAATGTGAAGGCCACGCCATTCCAGGAAATCTATTCGAACTCGCCGGCGTTCAAGGCCCTTCGCGATCCGGACAATTGGCATGGAAAGTGCAGCGTCTGTGAATACCACAGCGTATGCGGTGGGTCCCGGTCGACCGCGTACGCGTTGACCGGGGATTACACGGCATCCGATCCAACCTGCGTCTACATTCCGCCGCGGTGGGCTGCGATGAGCGAAGAAGAACGGCAGGCCTCTACCGGGCAGAATGCTGGAGCCGGAGCGGGTTAGCTCTCCTAACTGCGCGCCCCAGCTGCTACTGCTTTCTTAGTCGAAGCGCGGGCTCTCAGTCCGGGAGCGCTTAATCTCGAAGAAGTACGGGTAGCTGGCAAGGGCGACCGAGCCGTCGAAGATCTTGCCCGCTTCTTCGCCGCGTGGGATACGGGTAAGCACTGGACCGAAGAAGGCAACGTCGTTAAGCTTGACCACCGGAGTGCCGACGTCGTTGCCGACCTCCTTCATGGCCTCTGCGTGGTTTTCACGCATGAGCTCATCGAACTCAGTGGTCAAGGCCTGGGCCAGTCGCTCTTCCGGCAGTCCAACCTCTGCGAGGGCTTCCTTAATCAGCTCGTCGAATGCGTGCTCCGGCTCGTCGACATGCGCGTGGCGATCGATGCGGTTTTCGTTGTGGACCTTCGTGCCCAGCGCGGTGTAGAGCTTGTCGACGGCCTCCTGGCCATCCTGGGAGAACACGGCGTTGAACAGGCGTGCCGGGGTCCAGTTGCACTGCATCATGAACTTGTAATCTTCCGGCAGTTCATCGCGGCCTTCATTGAGCACCGACAGGCTCATCGGCTTCCACTCGATCTCGATGTCGCGGACCTTTTCGACTTCCTTAATCCAGCGCGACGTCACCCAGCAAAACGGGCAGGAAACGTCGAAGTAAAAAGTGACCTTGTCTCGATTGCTCATGTGAAAGTCCTCCTAAAGCATTGATTGACTTATCAACGACTATAGGGCGGATTTTTTCGGCTCGCATTCATGAATTCGGATGGGTCCGAAGTTCTACCGGACCTGGTGTTAACTGGCTCCCCCATCGGGCGCCGTCTAAATCGCCTACCTAACCGTTCCAGGGCAAGCCCGTAGCCTCCAGGGAATCAGCGGCAGCCTCCAGGTAGGCAGGCCAGTCGGCGTAGTCCAGGAACTCCGAGCCCACCTCGTGGTCCATGGAGACCATCTTCCCCGAGCGCATGTCCAGACAGTAGTTGTTTCCGCCGAAGTCCATGACCAGTGGAATCCATGCCTCGTGATACCACTTGCCATCCGAGTCGGCGCTGTCCATGCTTTCGGCTTCAAAGTCATCGAACTCGCCGTCGGCCTGCAGCTGAGTCCACAGCTTGTAGTCATTCAGAATCGACTTAGGCGGTGCAATCCAGCCACCGTCCCACGGCTCACCGTCCACAGACGCGTGCCGCAGCCACGAAGCTCGCACGTAGTCTGGCAGCTTTACTCCGAGGTCAGCCTCAAGCTGATCCAGTTCCGCTTCTGTCGCCGGGGCCTCCAAAGCATCGTCGCCAAGCTTTGCTTCAATGCGATCCCACGCCGCGTTGACCCGTTCAACCTTGCTTGCATCATCACTGAGTTCGTACATGAAACGAAGTGTATTCACGTTCGGCTTTGCTCGCATGCCAAAGAAGCCAAAATCTCGCTCAATCGACCGCCAATCGACCGCCCGAATCGACACGCAATGAGCGAGGAAGTCGAGGTCACCCCGCCCACCACGCTACTGCCCGATTCCCAATCCGGGGTCGTGGTTACACTTGTCGCATGACTTCCACGAACCTAACCAGGACCGAGGCCGCCGACCGTGCGGCCATGCTCGAGGTGTCCCACTACGACATCTCCCTCGACCTTACGACCGCACCGGTCGGTGGGCAGCACAGCGCACCAACATTCGCTTCCAAGACCACAATTTCTCTGAAAGCGAAGCGCGCTGGTTCCACCTTTATTGACCTGCGTGATGCGGTTGTCAAGAGTGTGACCATCGACGGCGTCGATGCCACGGAGGCCGCTCGCTATGACAGCGAGACCGGCATTAACGTAGACCTGACCGAAGGTGACCACACCGTCGTTATCGATGCGGACTGTCGTTACACCAATAACGGCCAGGGCATTCACCGCTTCCAGGATCCCGCCGATGGCGAAACCTACCTGTACTCGCAGTTTGAAACTGCCGATGCCAAGCGCGTGTTCGCCTGCTTTGACCAGCCGGATTTGAAGGCGACGTACTCCATCCACGTCGTGGCGCCGAAGGGCTGGAAGGTTATTTCCAACTCGGTAGCCAAGACCGGCACCACCACCGATGTCCACGGCAATGAGGCCGACACCTTCGACTTCTCAGTGGATGTTCCGCTGTCGACGTACCTCGTCGCAGTCTGTGCGGGCCCGTGGCACGAGGTCACTGACTCGTGGACCGGCACTGTCGCACCGCACCCGGAAACCCCTGCCGAGCACCAGCCGGACGGCGAGCTGACCATTCCGCTAGGAATCTACTGCCGCCAGTCCATCGCCGAGTACCTCGATGCCGACACTCTGTTCAAGGAGACCAAGGAAGGCTTCGACTTCTACGCCAAGCACTTCGGCGAGCCCTACCCGTTCGGCAAGTACGACCAGATCTTCTGCCCGGAATACAACATGGGTGCGATGGAAAACGCCGGCTGCGTGACCATCCGCGACGAGTACGTCTTTCGTTCCAAGCCCACCCATTACCTCTACGAGCGCCGCAACGACACCATCCTGCACGAGATGGCTCACATGTGGTTCGGCGATTTGGTCACCATGCAGTGGTGGGATGATCTCTGGCTCAACGAGTCCTTCGCTACCTGGTCGGCTGCCGCCGCACAGGTTGAGGTTTCCGATTACAGCCACGCCTGGACCACCTTCGCCAACGTAGAGAAGGCCTGGGCCTACAAGCAGGATCAGCTGCCGTCGACGCACCCGATTGCCGCCGATGCCAGCGACATTGACACCGTCGAGCAGAACTTCGACGGCATCACCTACGCCAAGGGCGCGTCCACCCTCAAGCAGCTGGCCGCCTACGTTGGTCAGGACGCCTTCCTCGCCGGTGCTCGTCTTCACTTTTCCCGCCACCGCTTTGGCAACGCCACCTTCGCGGATCTGTTGGAGGCGCTCTCCGAGGCCTCCGGTCGCGATCTGTCTGGCTGGGCCGATCAGTGGCTGACCACCACCGGCATCACCACCCTGGCGCCAGAGTTCCATCAAGAGGACGGCAAGTACACCTCCTTCGCAGTCACGCAGGAAGGCGCCGAGCCGGGTGCCGGTGAACTCCGTGATCACCGAATCGCAGTGGGCATCTACAACCTGCGCGGCACCGGCGCGGACGCTGTACTTGAGCGCACCAAGCGCGTGGAAATCGACGTCCGCGGTGCCCGCACCGATGTCCCAGATCTGGTCGACACACCAGTTGGCGACGTCGTGCTGGTTAACGACGACGACCTCACCTACAGCATGATTCGCCTGGACGAAGGCTCGCTTGCCACCGTCATCGACAACATCGGCGCTTTCACCGATTCGATGGCGCGCACACTGTGCTGGTCCGCCACCTGGCAGATGGTTCGCGCAGGCCAGATGCGCGCTCGCGACTTCGTCAACCTGGTGCTTCGCGGCATCCCGGGCGAGGATAAGCTCTCCGTCTTGGAGCGCGTCATCGCTCAGGCGGTCAGCGCCGTCAACGTCTACGCCGATCCTCAGTGGGCCGAGTCCACCGGCCGCGATCTGCTGGCTCAGGGTCTGTTGGACTACGCGAAGAAGGAAACCGACGCCGACCGCGCCCTGGTTTTCGTTAACGCTCTGGCTACCGTGGGCTCGTCGAATAGCGACGTCGCCGACGCACTGCGCGCCATCTACGCCGGCGACGCCGACAAGGCTGGCTTCCCCGCTGTCACTGTCGACACCGACATGCAGTGGCGCGCCTTGAAGGCTCTGGTTTCCGCTGGTCTCGAAGGCGAGGAGGCCATCGCAGAGCTTGAAAAGACCGACAATTCAGCACTCGGCGCACAGGCCGCCATCGCCTGCCGCGCCTCCGTGCCGACGCTCGCCAACAAGTCCCGCGTCTGGGCTGAGGCGACTGTCTCCGGCGACGACGCCCCATCGAACCTTGTCATTCGCCACCTGCTGGCCGGCTTCAACGCGCCGGGCTCGGGTGCAGTGCTCGCGCAGGCGCTTGACGACGACTCCCGCGCCACCATCAACGCGGAGCAGTCGGCAACCTCACTGTCGGAGCACTTCTTCGCTGTTGCCAACAGCTGGTGGAAGCAGTTCTCATCCGAGACGGCACAGACGCTGCTCGAGGGCTTCTACCCCACCTGGGAGATCAGTGATGAGGCAATTGCAGCCGCTCAACGTCTGCTCGACAGCGACGAGACTGCATCGCCGGTCAAGCGCATCATCTCTGAGCAGCAGTTCCTGGTGAAGCTCGCTCTTCGCGCCCGCGAGTTCGACGCGAAGTAACAAGTGATTTCGGCCGGCACTTTGGCCGTTATCGTTTTCGTGGCATCAAGTCGATAGACTTGGTGCCATGACAACTGCTCAGACGCTCTTTGACTCCGTCGGCGGCGAGGATGTCTTCAATCGCATCGTCCATGGTTTTTACACGCGCATGCGTTCCGATGACCTCATCGGCCCGATGTACCCCAGCGATGACTGGGAGGGCGCCGAGGATCGACTCCGCATGTTCCTCGTCCAGTACTGGGGCGGGCCGCGTTCGTACAGCGAACAGCGTGGTCATCCGCGCCTGCGCATGCGCCACATGCCGTTTTCCATCGGCGAAGCCGAACGCGACCGCTGGCTGGAGATCATGAGTGCCTCACTCGCAGACATTTCCGATGACGAGCTCCCCCGCCCCCAGCGCGAAGCCATGTGGAACCACATGGTGCAGGTTGCTGACATGCTCATCAACCGCTTCGACGCGCAGTAGGAATTAGACCCTGCGCCGCTAGTTCAGCAGCGGCAGCACGCCAAAGGACTCGAGCGTAAAGATCGAGCCAAACCGCCCATCCAGCCGGTGCCACCGTCCCTTTGTGGACACGCGCACCGGCTCTTTTTCATCCGGTTGCTCCGGGATAAAGCCCATCGTGCACAGCGCAAACACGTCCCGCATGGTCACGTCCACCACGCTTTTCGACGTCTCCTGCGACTGCCCTTCCCCTGTATCAACAGTGGCTTCACCGGTACCGCCGCTGACAGTGAGAACCTTTTGGTCCAGCAGAGACGGTGGCATGCCCATCGGGCCGGAAGATTCGACGGCGACCGCGCGCCCCTGCTTCTCGAGAGTCCGGAAGGCAGTGGCTGGAACATAGTCGACAACCTGCCATCCTTCCGGCACTGGCAGGAATCCCGGCCAGGAGGACGCCGACTGCGCATGCACGCGGTATGGCATCGCGGTGAGCGAAGCTTCTTTCTCCTCTCCGTCCTCAGCAGTTTTTGCCTGCGCAAAGGCACGCACTGCGATGTCTTTAATCTCCGCGGCGGTGACGATGATGTCGTCGGGAAGCGCGTGCAGCGCAATCGTGCGCATGGCGAGCGGGCCGATTGGGGTCTTCACCCATACCTGCGACATTGCGGGCGCAGCGTTAGGCGCGGACGAGGAACTGATACCAGCGGCGGCGGTCTTACGTACTCGGATGCGTAGCAACGTGCTCTCGTCGAGGGCGTAGGCCTTATGGGCCAGGACGCCCAGGTTCTTCAGGGCATCGGGAGTGCCGAAGGTCAGCTCGGCAGCGGGATGAGAAGTGGTCACGGCGAATTACTTGTCCTGGTCTTCCTTGTTGTCTTCGATTGCGGGAGCTGCAAAACGCTCCAGTTCACGGCGGGCAGACGGGGAGAGCTCGACTGCCTTCGCAGTCTTGAGATCAAACATCACCATCACGGTTTCGAGCACAGCAACGATGTGATCATGCTGGTCGGAGATTGTCTGGCGAAGTGTGAAAGAGGTGCGACCGAAGTTGATGATCTCGGTCTCAACCACAACTTCCTGGGTGTCCGGCAAAATAGCGCGGACGTAGTCAATCTCCAGGCGACGCACCACTGCCGCAGGCATCCCTGCCCCGCCGCCGAGACCGCGCATCACAAAGTCCAGACGAGCCTGCTGGGCGTATTCCAGGAAAGCGGTGTTGTTGGCGTGGCCATACTGATCGAAATCAGACCAGCGGATAGCGACGTTGGTACGAAATGGTGCTGATTCAGTCATACCCAGAACTATAGGCGTTTTCTGGAGCTACGAGCCTGCGAATACGCGAAAGCCCGGGACCTGTGCACTGGTGCGAGCCAGTCCACAAGGTTCCGGACTTTGCCGTTGGCAAAAATCAGATTCGCGCGAAACAGATTATCGGGTCAGGCGACGGTGCGTGACGCGCGACGGGCGTGCAGCCTCCTCGCCGTAACGCTCAATCTTGTTCTTCTCGTAGCCCTCGAAGTTGCCCTCGAACCAGAACCACTTGCCCTCTTCGAAGTTGCCTTCCCATGCGAGGATGTGGGTACAGGTGCGGTCCAGGAACCAACGGTCGTGGGAAATGACCACGGCACAGCCCGGGAAGTTCTGCAGTGCGTTTTCCAGCGAAGACAGGGTTTCGACGTCAAGGTCGTTAGTCGGCTCATCCAGGAGGATCAGGTTACCGCCCTGCTTCAGGGTCAGCGCGAGGTTCAGACGGTTGCGCTCACCACCGGAGAGAACCTTCGACGGCTTCTGCTGGTCCGCACCCTTGAAACCGAATGCAGACAGGTACGCACGAGACGGCATCTCGTTCTGGCCGACCACGATGTAGTCGAGACCATCAGAGACAACCTCCCAGACGGTCTTTTCCGGATCGATGTTTTCACGACCCTGGTCAACGTAGCTGAGCTGAACAGTCTGACCGACCTTGACCTCACCGGAATCCGGCTGCTCCAGACCCACGATGGTCTTGAACAGGGTGGACTTACCCACACCGTTCGGGCCAATCACACCGACGATGCCGTTACGCGGCAGGGTGAACGACAGGTCCTTAATCAGGACGCGGCCATCAAAGCCCTTCTCCAGGTCCTTGACCTCAACAACCTGGTTACCCAGGCGCGGCGGGGTCGGAATCTGAATTTCTTCGAAGTCGAGCTTCTTGTACTGCTCGGCTTCCTCCACCATCTGCTCGTAGCGCTCCAGACGGGCCTTGTTCTTGGCCTGGCGAGCCTTCTGCCCCGAGCGGACCCACGCCAGCTCATCCTTCAGGCGCTTCTGCAGCTTGGCGTCCTTCTTACCTGCAACCTCAAGGCGCTCAGCCTTCTTCTCCAGGTAAGTCGAGTAATTGCCCTCGTACGGGTAGAGCTTGCCGCGGTCGACCTCACAAATCCAGCCAGCGACGTGATCCAGGAAGTAACGGTCGTGAGTCACGGCCAGGACAGCGCCCGGGTACTTAGCCAGGTGCTGCTCGAGCCACAGCACAGACTCGGCGTCCAGGTGGTTAGTCGGCTCGTCGAGAAGCAGCAGGTCCGGCTCGGAGAGCAGCAGCTTTGCCAGTGCTACACGACGACGCTCACCACCGGAGAGGTGAGTAACCGGCTCGTCCGCCGGCGGGCAGCGAAGCGCATCCATTGCCTGCTCAATCTTGGAATCCAGCTCCCAAGCATCAGCGGCGTCGAGCTCCTCCTGGAGCTTGCCCATTTCTTCCATGAGCTCGTCGGTGTAATTGGTGGCCATCTCCTCGGCGATGGCTTCAAAACGAGCCTTCTTCTCGAAGATGTCGCCGAGGCCCTCCTCGACGTTGCCGCGAACGGTCTTCTCCTCATTCAGCGGAGGCTCCTGCAGCAGGATGCCGACAGTGGCGCCCGGCTCCAGGAAAGCTTCACCGTTACTCGGCTGATCAAGGCCAGCCATAATCTTCAGAATCGACGACTTACCTGCGCCGTTCGGACCGACCACGCCGATCTTTGCGCCCGGGTAAAACGCCATGGTGACGTTGTCGAGAATAACCTTATCGCCGTGCGCCTTGCGCACGTTTTTCATCTGGTAGATGAACTCACCCATGGTGGAATTTCGTCCCCTCGTAGAAAGGAAATAAGCAATCCCTGTAGAGGTTACGCATAGGAACCAAAAGGCACAATCTACATGGGCGTACCCGCAATCCTTTCCCACCAAAATCTCTGCCAGGCTCCTAGCAAAACTAGCTGCGAGATAACGCTGCCGAATCGTATGCGATCCCTCCCCTTTCTCAGCAGCGTCACCTCACGTGCAGTAATTACCCCTCCCCTCTTTCCGCTCTTTCAGCGGCTCCCCCTCATTCCGCTCTACAACGATGTACTGGCTCCTGGGTTAGAACGGCGCACTGACTCCTGCATCAGCCATTTCTCGCTGCTCCGAACTAGCTGCACCTGTGTTCCCCGCCTCACCAGCGCCGCCCGTACTAGCAGTGAAGGTGCGCACGGCCCCGGCCTGAGACGCAACTGTCTCAGTAACCGAAGCTTCCGAATCCCCAGTCGATGACTCACCAAGACCAGTCGGCGACTCATGCGGCTTCTCAGTCATAGTCTTCACCGTTGCCAGGTGACGGCGCAGATTCGGACCTACCGCCTTAGCAATGATCTTCTGGCGCTGATGCTTCGTACCATCATCGCCCTCCCAGCGATCCGTACGAACGTGACCGTGGACAATGACGGCTTGGCCCTTCCACACCGTGTTATTCACGTTCTCGGCGAGCTTGCCCCAACATTCAACATCAAAATATGACGTCTCCGACTGCTCCCAACCATTCTCCCCCTTCCATGACTTGCTGGATGCCACAGAAAACTTGCAGACCTTTGCCCCAGAATTGGTATTTCGATTTTCCACATGATGGACCACATTGCCCACCACGGTAATAACTGCCTCAGACATCGGGCTCCTCCCCCAAAGAAAGCGTTTACCTACTGCGGCCGAATAATTCGAAGGTGTCTCATTCGTGCCGTGCCAATTACTTTTCCGGCTTCGAGAAACAAATGAAAGAGGTACATAAAAAGCCTGTGGATAAGTTTGTCGAAAAGACAACTATCCACAGGCTACGTATGAAGTTGAGGGGCGAAGTCGCGGCAATCCTCGTCGTCAAGCATGCAAAATCAGCTTAACGACGCTACCTTCCGCGCCTCTTCGAGGCATCAATCGGATTATCCATGTGCACCGGATGCTGCGCGTCAACCTCCGAGGTGTAGTAATCGCGCTCATCCTCGCCGCCAACACCGACCTGCTGGCTCATGCGAGCGAGCATTTCGTTGTAAGCGGCCAACTCCTCATCATTGTTGCGGTCCGCGACGCGGTCGTAGCGGGCTGCATCCTTTTCATCGGAACGCCGCCACTGTACAAACAGCGCAACGGTGACGATGTAGAGCGGAACCTCACCGGCAGCCCACGCGACGGCACCACCAACGTTCTGATCTTCCAGGAGATTCACTGCCCAAGGGAGATCCAGGCTGGCGTAGTAGGTCTCGGCAAGCACCTGCTGCGACTGCATCAGCGAAATACCGAACCAAGCGTGGAACGGCAACGACCCCATCAGCGTGACCAGCTTGACCGACGGCTCAATCTGCTGTGGTGCAGCATCGACACCGATAATGACCCAGTAGAAGATGTAACCGGAGATCAAGAAGTGGATGTTCATGAACACGTGGCCCGCGTGCTCATCAGCCAGGAAGTCGTAAATCGGTGTCATGTAGAGCAGGTAAAAGCCCGCGACGAACTGCACCGTTGCCACAACCGGGTGCGTGAGGAAACGCGACACCGGGTTGTTGATGAAGACCACCAGCCACTCACGAATACCAGGCAGACCATCGCGGCCGGCCGGCTTCAGCGCACGCAGCGCGAGCGTAACTGGGCCGCCCAGGACCAGCATGACCGGAATGCCCATGGAGTAAAGCATGTGGGCGATCATGTGAACCGAGAACAGAGCCGGCATGTACACGCCCAGCGCGCTGCACGAAGTAAACAGCAGCGTGGCACAGCCGGCGAGCCACCACAGGGTGTTGGACAGCGGCCAGGTACCGCCGCGCTTCTTCAGCAAGTAGAGCCAGTACAAGTAAATCCACGCGGCAATGATGGCGGCAGAGCCGAAGAAGATGTCAAAGCGCCACTGCGTGAACATGGCCTCCCAACCGAATGGGATCTCCAGGTTGTAACCTAGCTTGACCTGCATCTGCGTAATCGACGGCAGGCCCTCACCGCCGGCCTGCTCAGAGAAATTCGGTGGCGGCGGAGTACGGCCCAGAGCTACGGCAACGCCGATTGTCAGCGCCATGATGATGACCTCGACAATGGCCAGACGCCAGAATGGACGATTCGACTGAGCGCGCTCAATCTCCGGAATGGTGATCTTGCGGTGCACATAGCCGCATAGGCCCAGCAAGATAGTGAGAACGGCCTTGACCAGCACCATGATGCCGTAGTTGTTGCTGACCAGGTCAGACCAGTCAATGTTGATGGCTGCGTTAATGAAGCCGGAGGCAGACATGGCGATGAAAGCCACCAACGCCACGAAAGAATAGCGCTTCACTACCTCTGGCATCCATTCACCGCGACGACGCGCGTGGCCAACCAGCGCCATCAAACCGCCGACCCAAAACACAGTGAAGGTCAAGTGCCAGATGTAGGAGTTAGTGCCGTAGTCATGGGCACCACCGGAGGCATTGTGGCTTACAACCGCCAGCGGCATCATCGACACCAAGCTGATGGCGAAGAACACCGGCTGCCAAATCCACTTACGAGTCAGCGATGAACCAAGCGCCACAATGCCCGCAAAAATAGCTACCCACAGCCACGCCAAGCCCTCCTTGGTCTGCTCCAACGACACAGCCCAGTTACTCAGCTGAATCGTCGTCGACAGCGGCTGGCCCGACACATCGGAGAGCACCAGCGGAATCTCCATCAGCGCCATGAGGCCCCAGCCGAGCATGGCCCACATACCCGTGCGGGATGCCGTGTAGCCGTCGAGGCCCAAAGTGCCGTCGGCACGCTGCTTCGTACCGAAAGCGGCGAGCATAAACGAACCGACACCGAGGCAGGCGAGCAGCTCACCGGCCGCCTTCGCGAACGGGAACCCGAAGGTGGTGATTGTGCCGGGATCGGGAATACCCAACGTGGCGCGCGAATCCATGTTGAACGCCATCGAGAGCAAACCAGCTAGAACGCCGCCGATAAGTACAAAAACAACGTACCAACCAGCAGATTTACGGACTTTCTTATCCTTGCTAACAGGCGGAGAGGTCTCGGCCTTGGTCGTGGCAGTCATAGCCCTAAGCTTAGCGACCAAAGTCCCTAGAACAGAACCGGTTGTGATTGGCTACATTAGAGACGCTACAATGCTTTTCTTAGCTAGCCTCCATAGCTCAGTGGACAGAGCAGTCGGCTTCTACCCGATTGGTCGAGGGTTCGAATCCTTCTGGGGGCGCGTTTTCTACCCCCGTCTTGAACTGGTGTTTTACGAGTTCAGGCGGGGGTTTACCCTATCTAACTACCCCCGCTAATGTAGGCTCAGATTGGCTCTTGTTGGTTTAAATGCAGCGGAAATGCAGCGGATTTTGGGCATGAAAAAGGTGCCCCACCGGCCAGCTGTTCGGAAATCCCGAACAGCTCAAACCAGCGGGGCAACGGCTCTTCATTAGTTCTCGGTCGGTGGATTCCTGGCTGTCGGTAGCGCCTGCGAATCTCCCACACTTGGTGCCGCAAACCGGCGCTACATCCGAGCCCGTGAACTGGCTCAAGCACCCCGCTCTGGTAACCCGCATTCGACACCAGAGCAGAATATTCCGCAGCCCAGATAGCTGCCGGGCTACTCATCTCCCATACCAAGTACGCTGCAGCGGAAGCAATCTACGAACCAGCCACTGGGGCCATAGCCCGGGAATTTGATGTCGCCACTCAGCTACTGCCAGTGTGGCGAGAACTGCTCGAGAGAACACGAACATGCGGCGGGCGACGTATCGGGGGTGTTTTACACTAGGTTTTGAGGTCAAATTTACCCCCGTCGTGTGGTCAAAGATTGAAAACCATTCACCTTAACGCAGAATAAGGGCAGTCATAAAGAACGCCAAGAAAGGAATCATGCGATGGCCGCCCACACCGCCAAACGAGTCCTCATCATCGCAGCCTGTGTTGCAATTCCGTTCGCCGCTGCCTGCGGATCAAACAACGACCCCTCCCCATCAAGCAGCAACATGTCGACCAGCTCGACATCAACGCCCTCGCCGTCAAGCACCACGTCCACTGAATCCACCACTGATTCTCCGTCTGAATCATCAAGCCCAAAGAACAGCCCCAACCCCACCCTCGAGCACACCACCGAACCTACCTCTTCGCCCCGTGGAGGTGAGTCCACGTCCGCACGCCCAACCGGGTATACCGAAGCCCCAGGCCAAGCAGAACCATCTGAAATGAACAAAACCGTGGCATCCTGCGGCGACCCCGCTTTGCATGAGACCGGGACAACATTCTTCACCGACGGTTCAAGCGGCTGGACGCAGCAGTGCGCCTCCCAGATGATGGCGCAGCAGCCGGCGGCGACACCAGAACCAGCTCCGGCTCCCGCCGCGCCGGCTCCTGAACAGCAAGAATACTACGTAACCCCAGGCGCTTACTGTTCAGGAGGAGGAACAGGAGTCAGTAAGAACGGCACACCTATGACCTGCGCCGCCGGCCCGGACGGCCAAGCCCGCTGGCGCTCTCAATAAACAAAGGAAACGCAATGACTTTCGAAGACCGCACTACGCAAGCCGCCGCAAGGAAGCCGTTCTATAAGCGCTGGTGGTTCATCTTACTGACGGTGCTAATCGTTCTCGCCCTCGTATTTTTCGGTGTGGTGTTATACGAGGCAAAGCGCATCGCCGGTGATATCGACGCCTCAGTTGATGATTGCAAGGAGCAGGTCATCAACCGCGCTAAATACCCTGGGGGCGCGAGAATCGTTGACTACGACGTGGAACATTCTCCTGTAGAAAATTCCAACCACGCTGTTCGTGTAACTGGTGAAGCTGACTTCCCAAATGGATTCGGGACACCGGTGCGGATGACGTTTGAATGTCCAAACATCATCGTATTCGGCTCCGACGGATACAAAGTGCTCGATGTATATGTCCACGAAAAGTAAGGCCGTCTCTCTCCCCCCCCCTTCCCTTATCTAGAATGACGATTCACATGAATAAGAAATTCCTCGCAGGCGCATTATTAACCACGATTCTCGTCAGCGCCTGTGGCACTGACGAATGGGCAAGCGCTGAAGACGAACGCGATGCATACGCATCTCTTCTATGCAGCCGGGCACTTAAGGATGACGCGGCAGCACAGCAGGTGTTTACAGAGATCCTTACTAACAAAGATGATTACTCGCATGCAGATTACAAGGCTGCGATGAAGGGGATGCTGCATCTGGAGGGCGCCGAGGCTATCGGCGGAGAGAACCTGGAGATTGACGCTGCGGGTGACGGGTCATGCAGTGGGTGGCTGTGGAATAAGTACCGGGAGCAGAATTGGGATGACGAGCAGATGCGGAATTTTAAGCCGTCTGATGCTCGTGAATTGGGTTTGCTTGAGGATTAACGGTAATGGGAAGAGGCGCTCAATCCGATACAGCATCAGGGAGCGCCCCACTCCTACGCCCCCGCAGTATCGACGGAAACAAATAGTGCGCTCAACAAGGTGAGATCCCATTGGCAAAACGTGTCTATCTTTACGCTGACGAAACAGGAAACCTCGACTACACAGGAACACCTAACCCCCAGGGTGGTGGCGCCTCAACATACTTCGGTTTCGGCACCGCAACCTTCAGCACAGATCATCACGGCGACAATCTGCTCCAGGGGCTTCATCTAAGGGCTCAGTGCGCAAAACAAAATATGAAGCTCACTAGGGGCTTCCACGCTGTCGATGATTCCGCGCGGACCCGCAATGAAATGTTTCAAGAAATCAAAAGACAAGCGCCACGGTTCGACACAACCTTTCTCTACAAATCCAACGCTTACGAATCTGTTAAGCAAGCAGGACCTATGCGTTTATACAAGATGGCGTGGTACCTGCACTTAAAGGAGATTGCACTACAGGTATCCCGACCTGAGGATGAGCTTTTCGTAATCGTGGCCGAGTTCGGAACCAAAGGAATTCGAAAGGCCGCATTCGAGGCGGTCCACGACGTCTGCCAACAAATTAAACGAAACATCACCTTGTGTGTATGGACATCACAATCAGCCTGGGGGCTCCAAGTTGCTGATTACGGATTATGGGCAGTGCAGCGACATCTTGAAGGCAAAAAATGCTCTTGGTACAAGCCGTGTATCGAGCCAACTCTTGCTAGTACTTTCACGCCCTGGGGAATGCCTTAGACATGCTGAAACCGGCTATCTCACCTATCAGGGTGGGAAGTCCTCCCCTGGAGGACTTATCGCCGGTTTCAACCTCATTTTACCCACACCAGAAAAACTACGCAAAGGACACCACCTAACGCGCCCCAACATGACCGATGCAGACTCCGCCTGCGAACCCTGGCGCGTAACAGACTGAGCCCCAGTAGTGACATCAGTCCGCGCACGGATCAACTACGTAGCGAACGGACGCACCTCAAGAACCATCCCACTGCCCTCGGCAAGCGTGAACAATACAGAAAGCAAAAAGGCTCAGTGCCGAAGGACCACTACCGCGCACCAGACGGCACTACCCAGCCAGATCAAGGCTTCCGCAAGAGATGAACGCGTCGCGTGTTCATGTGGAGCCGTACTGAGGTTTAGCAGTTTGGCCAGATTAAACGCTCGGATGTGCAAAACCTGCCGTCAACTTTCAGCGTTGGGGCGGCCACGGTGAGGAAAGCTCATAGCTGTCTGCAAAAAGTTCTCGATGTCGCAGCCGGTGAAATGGCGCTGGCCGTGGTGTGGGCCTGCCGAGCAAACCGGAAGCTGCCAAGATGTACCTGGCCGCTGAGCGGGTCAAGAAACTAGACAAAGACTCCAAGCGCGCTGAGCCCATCTCGCTTCTGGCAACCGCCGGACTGTAGTAGAGCAAGGTGACGGTACTGCGAGTACGTGACGTTTTTGTTCTGCGCGGTCGTATGCATGTGGAGCGAAGCGCCGTGACAGTTCGGTGAGAGGTCATTACCGGCACGCCGAAGATCTATGAGCAGCTGATGGTGGCGGCGCCGAAGCGGATCACGCGGAGGCTAAAGCCACATTTGAAGGATGAGTTTCCGGATGCGTTTCTGTGGCTTGCGATTGATGGTGACCCGTTGCCGACGCCGAGTGAGCCGGATTGGTATTACTGAGATCTTGAGCGGGTGATGAAGGAATACGGAACGCGTATGTGATGCCGCACGGCCTGCGGGGGACTGACGAAAGGCAGCGGCGCTAACCCAAGGATTGAACAGCGCCAGCCCGGCCACCACTCTGCCGCAATGAGCCTAGATATCTACGTAGAACTCAAGGAAGACAACCTCGATACTGTCGCATAAGGTATCGAATCTGCTTGGTGATAGCCAGGTAGGTTAAATCTGCCCGTCGCTTTCTAGTTCAGGTGTCGTGGGAATGTCGTGGGGTGGCGCCTATTTGCCCTGTTCATACAGGTAGTTGGGGTTTTCCAGGTGGGTTCGAATCCTTCTGGGGGCGCAAAAATAACCCGCCTGAACTGGTTTTATACCAGATGCAGGCGGGTTTTTACTTCTTAGTTCTTCTTGTTATCCGCAGGATCCGGGCGCAAGTAGCGGTCAACCATGTCGACGACCTCTTCGACAGATTCCTTGTCTAGCGTCGCGTCCTTGCCATCCGGGCGCCACACCAGCACCATCGTCTGAATCAGACGGTAAATGTTGCGCGCCAGCAGATATGGATCGTGCTCGCGAATAGTGCCGTCTTCCTGCCCGTGACGGACACCGGGGAGAATGAATTTCTCCACAATTTCCAGCTGTGTATCGCTCATCTCTCCAGTGAGCGCTTCTAAGACACGGTCGGGATCTGTCTTGACCAGGCCAGGGAAAAAGTCACTTTCGATGATGCGTTGAACGACGATTCGAATACGCAGCAACATGCGAGCGCGCGAATCGCCAGGGACATAGCGGAGCCCCTCAAGCATGTGCAGGATTTCGCGGTTGGTCACTTCCCCCAGAAGCTCACCAATGTCAGCGTATCGACGATATACGGTCGGACGCGAAACTCCTGCCTTGCGAGCAATTTCTGCAATCGAAGTCCTACGCAAGCCCACAGTCATTACGCTTTCGCGCGCAGCGGCAATGATGACATCATCGACGGATGGTTTCTGTGCCGCGGTGGTGCTTTGAGCAGCGTCGCCAACACGCCTCGTCTCATCCATGTAACTATTTCTCCCGTTGGAATCCGAACTCAGAAGTAATTTTATCAGGCAAATAGGTCGATTTAGTTCATGCCCCGTTGTCCAATTCTAAGATCTTACTTTCCAGTTAATTTCGTTTCCCCCACAATTCGCTCCACAAACCACACGGCAATCCACACGCCCGACCACAGCACAATCCACATCGCTAAGCTGGGCGTAGTCAGCGTGTGCCCCACAGCCCAGTCCGGGCACAAAATAAGGCGCACTGCAGAATCATGCCGAATCTCAGCGAAAGGTGAAATCATGGCTCAGCCCGATCCCGACCTCCAGCTCTCCCCTGAGCTCGACCGCATCGTGTGGATTGACTGTGAGATGACGGGCCTCGAACCCGAGCGCCACGTCATTGTCGAAATCGCGGCTCTCGTCACCGATGCCAACCTCAACGTCCTCGGGGAAGGCGTGGACATCGTCGTGCACGCGTCCGAGACCGAATTGGCGCAGATGGATGATTTCGTCACCAAGATGCATGCGAAGTCCGGCCTGGATCAGGAAATTCGCGACAGCAAGACTAATGTCGCCGACGCCGAACAGGCTGTTTTGGACTACATCCGTCAGTGGGTTCCCGAGCCGCGCACCGCCCCACTGGCAGGCAACTCGATTGCCTCCGACCGCAAGTTCATCCACCGCTACATGCCAGAGCTCGACCAGCACCTGCACTACCGCATGATTGATGTCTCTTCCTTCAAGGAACTTGCCCGCCGCTGGTACCCCCAGGTCCTCAAGGGCGCTCCAGAAAAGGGTCTCGCTCACCGAGCTCTTGCAGATATCAAGGAGTCGATCCGCGAGCTGGACTACTACCGCCGCGCCATGCTTCTACCCCACCCCAGCCCCGAAGGCGACGCTATTTCTGCCGCAAGCAAGGAATCGACGGAAAAGTACGGTGAGATTCGCGGCTAGCTCGCTTTACGACGACCCAAACCCCACCCTTTCCCAAATTTATCCGGGTTGACCTGCTGTTTTTGTTTCCAGCCCACTGTGGGCTACCATATAGTTCGCTGCAGAGATGAGCTGAGAATACAGCTCCTTTAATGCGGTAATGGTGACTGTAGTTCAGTTGGTAGAGCACCAGGTTGTGATCCTGGGTGTCGCGGGTTCGAGTCCCGTCAGTCACCCCAAGTAGAACCCTCGGCCAGGTTTTTCCGGGCCGAGGGTTTTTGTGTTTCCGCCTTAGCAACTGCGGGTTAAGTAAAGAAAAGTGTGTCTTTTCCGGGCGTGTTGCGGTTATTTGATCCAGCCTTTTTGGATGCCGAGGTTGTGTTGGTAGCTGGTGTCGATGGCGGTGTCGTATTCTGCTGGTGCACCGATGTCATTGGTAGTGGCTGTGGTGTTGTGGGTGATCAGGTCTGTTGCTGTGGAAAGTGCGTCTTGACCCCATCGTTGGTCCCTGGCGATCTTGACCGGATCGTCAGGGACTTCTGTATGTAGATACAGCCACCAATCCATCACTGTGCGTTGATGCGGTAGTGATAGTCCGCGGTGTCTGCGGGCTAGTTCTTTTATGGGGGCGTTGATGCCACCTTCGAGGCTGTTTGTTGTTGCTGCAAGGTTGTCGGGGTCGATGGTTGTTGGTGGGGGTTGCAGGTAGGTAAACAGCAGGTCTCTGCGGTGCAGAGATAGCAATGATTGATAGGCCGCTCGGACGCGTTGGTGGGTGTAGACCTTGGTGTAGGCGCCGGTAACGGGGTCTTTGATGGTGGTTTTCTCGTTCATCCATTCCCGGTAGGTGTGGTCGA
Organism: Corynebacterium sp. 401_CJEI; assembly: GCF_001076435.1. NCBI lineage: Bacteria > Bacillati > Actinomycetota > Actinomycetes > Mycobacteriales > Corynebacteriaceae > Corynebacterium > Corynebacterium sp. 401_CJEI. Next base: position 825 of record NZ_JVIP01000034.1, on the reverse strand, counting down.
ATTCGTGCAGGTGGGCGACCCATGTGGATGCTTGGTCAAGGTCGGTGATGCGAGTGAGTTTCAGGGCTAGGCGGTAGAGGGTTTTGCCGGCATCGGTGCGGGGGTTGCTGGTGGTGTGGCGGCAGACTGTTCGTTGGGCGTGGACGAGGCAGCGTTGGATGCGTGTTGTTGGCCAGCAGTGGTGGATGGCTGATTGGGCACCTTGTCCGCCGTCTGTGACTGCGATTAGTGGTGCGGCAATGGGGCGTAGGAGTTCGGTGTAGGCGGCGGTGGTTTCGTGTCTGGCCCAGGTCCAGTTGATGACGTGGGTTTTACTGGCTGCGATCAGGAGGCATCCGGACTTTAGATAGGTCGCGTCGAGGAAGATTTGGTCATGGATGCGGAATGAGTCGATGGTGGGTGTGGGGATGATCCACCAGCACCATCGGAATCGGTGGTGCATGGTTTGCCTGGTTACGCCATGGTGTGCGGCGAAGGTGGTTAGAGATTGGGTGCCGGTGGCCCATTGGATGAACAAAGCCATGGTGGCGGTGTTTTTGTTGTGGGTTTGGGTGTTGCGGGTAAAGGAGTGTCCGCAGTGGGTGCAGCGCCAACGGGTGGTTGATTTGCTGGTGGTGCCGTTTTTCTTTGTGTTGTTGCCGCATAGTGGGCAGCTGGGGCGGTTGGTGGTCATCCTTTAATCCAACCGGTGTGCGGTTAGCACAAATGTGGCCGGAGGTGCGGGATGGTGTGGGTAATAGCTTTCGGGGAGCTATTCTTTGGTGATTTGTGGTGTGTGGTCTGGGGTTATGGTGGCATGCGGACACACTTTTCTTTACTTAACCC